>PMYF01000333.1:0-2613 GCA_003171295.1 Acidobacteriota bacterium
CATAGAGATGTTAAAAATGAAGGAACCTCCGGGGATGTGTATGAAAACAAAGGGGCGAGTGACAAAATTACCGATAATTGATCGGGTTTTTTGGCATAAAATGCATAAATTTCGCGATAATGGACGAGAATCGGTCGGGCTTGTTGGCAGAGAATGCACAGATTACGCGATAATCGGGGCGAAGAAGCGCCGACCTTTAGAGCCTGCCCGCCCTGAGCGGCTGCCAAGGGTCGGCAGGTCGCGAAAAGTGCCGACCTAAAGGTCGGCGCTACAATAATGGCTGCGTTTTTATGACTGCGGCCGGGGGAGCGAATGCGCGAGCACAAACGTGTGAAGAAGGCTAAGGCCAGGTGGGCTTCCGGCGGCCGGCAAGATGCCGGCGCTACGGGCTGGTGCTGCCCGGCGGGGTCAACGTTGCGGGTGGGGCACGGCAGGAACCGCTTGGGTTTGCACCACGGCCGGGACTTCGAAGTGGTCTTTCTCCTGCCAAGCGGGAGCGGCGGCCTCCGGGTTGGCGACTCGCACCATCGTTCCGACCAGTTTCTCGCCCTCCTCCACAAACCGCATGTAGTGGTAGTTCGGGAATCCGGAATCCTGATAAAGGTCCTCAGGTCCGCGTTCGACATGATGCGGTATGGCGCCCCCGCCGCCCGACACGACATAGACGCTGCCATCCTGAGAGAATCGCTCGTAGTTGTGGACGTGCCCAGCGACCACCAGGAAGCGCAGGCGCGACTTCTCCGGCTCTCTGGCCAGAAATTCGGCCAGCGCGCGCTCGTTAGGGCGGCCGTTGTGGCTGCTATCCCCGGTCTTTTGCACATCAACCACGGGAGGGTGGTGAAGGTTCAGGAAGACAAAGCGCACCGTCGCCGGCAGGCTCGCGAGTTGACTCTTGATCCAGGTGATCTGCCCGCTGTCTGGCGACGAGGACAAGTTGCTGTCGAGATTAAGGATATAGATGGAGTTTCCCAGGGCGACGGAATACCATCGCCGCCCCCGCAGCTCCGGAAAAGCGTTCCACCAGTTCTCCAGGCACTGCGTTTCGCTCCCGGCGAACTCGTGATTGCCCAGCGCCGGGTAGACGTGAAGATGAGCGTCGCGCCAGATCTGCGTTTCCGCGCGATACACGTAATAATCGCCTGCCTGGCCCCCGTGCCAAGGCACATCGCCGCTGAGCAGTATGGCATCTGGCCGCTCGGCAGCGATTTGATCAACTAGCCAGCGTCGCACCTTAGGATTCGTCGCGGTCGTCTCGTGGGGGTCGGTAAACCGCATGTCGCCATAAACGATAATCCGAGCTGGGTGGGAAAGGTCGCCCTCATTTCTCTGAAAGTCCGGGCCACTCGCTCGCGCGGCAAGCAAGGTTGGGCGCGGTTTAGAACAAGAACTCAGCAGGAGGCCGGCGGCGGTCACCGCAAAGATCAAAAGCCAACGACGTCGAAGTCGATGCATGAGGGGAACTCCAGTAGATGGGCCAAATGGGATCAACCTTGCATGATCCTGTAGACTCGGTTGGCTCATCAAGCAATTCCGCGGGAGCCTGAGAAAAGGGCGGACCAGGATTGGCTGAGTAGGGGGCTAGGCTTGATGAAAGGGCAAGAGCTTCCACATTCCCGACCGCTTGCAGGTTAGGCAGCCGCGCGGCACCCCGCCTTCTTCCTGGAGCGCCGCCAGCAACGTTTCGTCCAACCGGACCGCCTCACGCGCGGAGCAGGTCGGGCACTCGAGCTGAACCCGGACCGTGAATTGGTCTTCCGGTTGAAGCTCCGGAAGAAGCAATCCCCAGAGATTCTGTCTGGGGTCCAGATTCTCAATACCCCAGTAGCTATACTCACGGTCAGAGGCATGTAGCTTGGACACCACGCGGAAGACCGCATCCTGGTGTGTGGCATGGCTGAGGACACGGACCTCCTGGTCAGGCAGGAGCTGATGGTTCATTCGAACCTTCGCCCCATGCCGATTCACGACCATGGTTACGGTATCCTCAGTGAAATCGACGCCTTGATAATCGATCCCGAAAACTCGAATGGGGACTGACAGGGCAACTCGGCAGCTGCGCCGGGATCGAAACTGTGGCATGGGCAAGCCCTCCAAAATGGTTGGGCAAAGACCTCGGCTAGGCAAATCTTACCTTGGCGAGTACAGCTTTCCAGCCGCCTTAAGGAACGTCACCGGCCCTAGCCTCAGTTGGCTGACATCCCCTGCCCCGGCTGTTGTGCCTCAAGCTGACTCAAGGCCTCGGAGATTTCGTCCAAGAGAGCGCGTGCACCCTGCTCGCCGGCACTTGCAGCTGCTACAATACCATAAGCGCAATTCAAACAGAGACAATAAGCACGACTCTCCGCAATTTCGCTGGGGCGGCAAACCGCGCACGGCCAATCGTCGCAGGAATGAACCAACAGGCCCCCCGGTGTCATGGCGAAATCCACGTTGAACCCCCAGCCCCCTCGGCCAATGCAAGAGCAAGCGGGCCGCCATATTTGATTATCGGATTTTTGGAGCCAAGCTTAAGGAGGCCAGCGCCACTTCGTCTCCTGGGACCAAGGAAAATGCTTATCAGGAGAAAAGCCGACACCGAGTCTGCGGCAACCGGCTGATCAACACGCGGGACCA
>PMYF01000333.1:2639-5053 GCA_003171295.1 Acidobacteriota bacterium
GGCTTCATGTGGAATTGGATGGTTTCGCCTTCTCCGACCGGCCCGATGACCTTATCTTCCAGTAAATTGGTTTCCACCGCTGTGAGCGAACGGGGGACCTGAATCGTGACGTCACCGTCGCGGCCCTCACATTCGAAGAACCGCACGATGGCGTCGGTATCGTAGAAACCCTCCATCTGCTTGATCGCGTATAGAACGACGTGGTCGCTGTCCGTCTTGATGAAGGAATAGGCATCCGGCAGGCCGCCATTCTTCCCCGCCCACTGTTCTTGTGGACTGGCGTGCGCCGGCTCCTGCAGAGCCAGCAGGGGTGAGTTGAACGCCAGGGCTTGAAACTGCACTTTGCCCTCGCGCCATCCCCCCACGTGCGGATAAATTGAGTAGTCGAAGTTGTGTTCGCCTTCGTCGGCTCGGGGATCAGGCCCCCAGGGACCGCGAATCACCGAAAGGTGAATCACATTATCCTTGGCATCGAAACCATTGCGGCCGTTGTTGAGGATCGCCACACCGTATTTGGCCTCAGAAATATCAACCCATTTTCCCATGACCGCTTCATTTCCAGTTTGTTCGCGCTCGATGACGCCGTAGGGAATCTCCGCCGCCACCTTGGCAGAAGCCACGCTGAGGGGGAAGCCGGCCTTGAGGAAAATGCAGCGCTCGTACCAGTCAGTTGACATGGCCACATCCACGCGCGGCACTCCGGCGATGAGGCTGATGTCCTGAGTGAATTCCGAGTCCCGGAATCGACGCACGACCCGAACCGTGGCGCGCACCGGCCCCTGCTCCGTGATCTCAATGCGCAGGGCTTTCTCAAGGTCCCATTTTTTCCCGGTCAACCCGATGTCCCAGGCAGGTCCCGCGTACTCGATGGATGTTTTCTTGGCTTGTTCCGCGGTGTCCTCCCAAGCTGACAGGAAGTTGCCTTCCCCATGAAATGCCTCGCGCTTGTTGGCTTTGTCGTAAAGCCGGGAGATGTTGCCGGTCTCCGGGTTGATCTCGACCCGGAAAAACTCGTTCTCAAGGTAGGGTCGAGGTTTCGCACCAACCTGCAGGGAGGCCGCGGGGAGCTTGCGGCTGGTGCTTTCAGGGATAAGCCGGTAGAGCTTCAGGCCCAGCTGCGGGACTTTCCGCGCCACAAAGGCAACCGTGGCAGTCTCGCGCGCGCCCGCTTTTGCCGGCGCTTTCAGGACCTGGACTGGAATCGTTTCCTCACCATGCACGGCAACCATTTGCGCCGGCAGTGAAAATGCGGACACCTGGGTGATGACCAGGTCGTTGCGGTCCCAGGACTGCGGGTTGTAGACGACCACGGGCACTCCCTCGCCGCGCGTGTCCACCTGGAGGCCCAGGTTCTGCAGCGAGAAGTTCAAGGCCCGGTTGCCGCGCTCGAAAACCTCCTGATACTGGCGGGCGGCGTCGACGTATATGGGACCGATGCCGGAGCCTGCCGCCAGATCGTGAGCCTGGTCGAGCAAAGTGATCTTCCAGGCTTCCGTCAGGTCGCGATTGGGATAGTAGTCGCGGTAATTGAAGAACGCTGCCAATTCCGACATCTTCTCAGCGTTCAGCAGGAGCTGCTCGGCTTGCCGGTTGTGCCTTTTCATGTCGACCTGGGTCGTATAGCATCCCGGGAAGACAGGGTTCATCTCCTTGTCATAGATGGGGAAGTCCTTCTTCTCGGTCAGCAGAAGGTCAATATAGTTGGCGACGTTGGTCGTTTTCACCCGCACGTCGGTGGGCGAGGCGTTCAGCTTCGCGATTCCCGCCACATCCTCGGGGTTGGGACCCCCGCCGTGATCCCCCATGCCGAAAAGAACCAGGATGTTCTTGACTCCGGCCCGATCCGCGTTCTTCATCCCCAGAACGGTGGTGTGCTCGTGGTCCATCGGTTGGGTATATTCGCCCGGCGTCGTGTAACCCAGCACGCGACTGCCGTCCAACCCCTGCCACCAGATGATGGGGGGACGGGTGGGGTCATGGGGCCGGTTGAACAGGTAGAGCTCAATGCCCGCCTTGCGTGCGATCTGCGGCATCGAAATGGGGTGGCCGAAGACATCCGGCTGCCAGGCCGCCCGGATGTAATGGCCGAACTTGTCTTTGCTGTATTTTTGGCCGTAGAGGAACTGGCGCACCAGCGATTCGCCATCTACAACGTTCTCATCCATTTGAACCCAGCCGGAGCTGAGCGGAATGAAATTGCCGGTCTTGGCCTTCTGGACAATCCCCTTGAACAGGTCGGGGTAGTAGCGCTCTACCATGTCAAAGACCACCGCCTGGTCCTGCGCGTAAGTGAAATCCGGGTATCGGTCCATCAACTCGAGCTGATTGCGGAAGGTGTTGTACATGATGTCATGGATCGACTCTTCCCACCGCCACAGCCAGGCCATGTCCATGTGGGCGTAACCCACCACATG
>PMYF01000275.1:0-280 GCA_003171295.1 Acidobacteriota bacterium
GAGCCAACATCGTCCTCGTGGCGGTCATGTCCGTGGTCATCGTCGCGTTCATGGTGCTGGCGGTTCGGTACCTCTACCACTGGGGAGGGTGGGGCGGGATCTTCTCCTTTGAACCTTTTTACAATCCCAAGGCTTTTGACATTCGCACCATTTGGACTGCCACGTCCTACGCGGCGCTGACCTACATCGGGTTTGACGGTGTGACCACCCTGGCCGAGGATGTGGTCAATCCCAAGCGCAATGTCATGCTGGCCGCCGTCTCGGTCTGCCTGTTCACCGG
>PMYF01000275.1:293-568 GCA_003171295.1 Acidobacteriota bacterium
GATGTCACCCGGCGCGTGGGCGGGCCGCTGCTCTTCCAGGCGTTGGGAATCATCTTGATTCTGGCTTGTATGGGAGCAGGCATGACCGGTCAGTTGGGCGCCGCGCGCCTGCTGTTCGGCATGGGCCGGGACAATGTCCTGCCGCGCCGCGTCTTTGCTTACCTGGACCCGAAACACAATACTCCCACTCGCAACCTCTGGCTGATCGGGATCGTGGCCTACGTCGGGACGCTGCTGATCTCTTACGAGCAGGCGGGCGAGATTCTGAATTTCGG
>PMYF01000275.1:587-6170 GCA_003171295.1 Acidobacteriota bacterium
CGTTCGCAGACATCGTCATGCCCCTGATCGGGTTCGTGTTCTGCTTGTGGATCTGGTTGGGTCTGAAGACGCCGGCAAAGATTGTGGGTGGGGTTTGGTTCCTGGCCGGACTGGTTTACGCCGCCATCAGAACGCGCGGGTTCCGGACTCGCCCCATCATGATCGACTTCACCGAATCCTAGCCAGCCGGCATCCGCCCGGCGAGTCTTGGGATAGGATCTCTGGAGCGTCTGGTTCCCCAGGCGCAGTTTCGCCACCCTTTCACCTCGGCCGCAACCTGCCACTCGACGATAGCAATAATTGCTTACCAATCGCACTCGGGCCTGCGTTTCTGTGACCCGGAGGTAGTCACGGTAAATTCGCCCTGGGAATTGACCGTGGGTTCGTCATCGAAGGAAAAGCCCACGGTCACAAAAGCAGTGACCGTGGCTACCCGCTCCCACCTGGGCAACAATCGCGCACGTTTTCGTAGGGGCGGTTCGCGAACCGCCCCTGTCACCAATCCCGCACGTTTCCGCGAGGGCGCTTCGCGAAGCGCCCCTACCCGGTGCGCTACACTGCCTTGACCACCTCCCTCCTGAACCAGGAGGGGAATAATTCGGACAATTAGCCACTTGTCTAGAAAATGCTGCCTGCCAGGATGCAACGCAGGTAATAACTGGCTTGACATACCTCGGGTACGGTGCTAGCCTGCGGGGGTATGTCCTGCGGTCGAACAGGGCTCGGCCCCGACGGTCAATTTGGAAAGAACGCGCTATCGGGGCTCGGCCTGAGGCGCGTCCCGATCAATTGATCACCCGAGAATCACACCATCCTGATGGCTCCGAACGATGAAAACGTGACGTTCCTGCAAATAATGGAAGATTCCCGCGTGCGCCATTTGTGGCGGCTCACCAACACGCTGATCAAGGTCAGGAACGGGGNNGGGCGCTGACCCATAAAGATGTTAAAAATGAAGGAACCTCCGGGGATGTATATGAAAACAAAGGAGAGGATGACACAATGCCCGATACTCCATCGGGCTTTTTTGCAGAAAACTGCACAAGTTGCGCGATAATCGGGGCGAAACCAGCATGTTTTTGAAAGGAAATGAGAGAGTCTCTGGACGCGAGGTCGAGAAATGCGGAGATCCTTCCTCGCCTGCAGCTCCGCAGGTCCGATTCTCAGGACTCCGATGGAGTCCATCGGACTCCAGCTATCGGAGATGACAGCAGGCGATGCGCGGACCTGTCCCCCAAGGTTCGCGGATCTTCTTTAGCAAAAGCCGCAAACCTCCAAGACAGAGGTCTACGCTACGCATGCTACTTGGGCGCTCTTTCACGTTCGGGCACCATGGGAACGAATCGCACGGGCAGCAGGTTCTCGCGCTCGATTCCTTTTGCAGTGCGGCGAAGGCGGAGCAAATCCTGGGCAAAGCTACCGACCGGAATCACCATGCGGCCTCCCACCCGGAGTTGCTCGACCAGCGCCGCGGGTACGTCAGGCGGGGCTGCGGTCACGATGATGGCGTCAAAGGGCGCCGCTTCCGGCCAGCCGCGGTAGCCGTTGCCGATCCGGACGCGCACGTTTCGATAGCCCATTTGCTCGAGGCGCGCCCCGGCCTCTTGGCCTAGCCGCTCGATGATCTCCATCGAGTAGACCTCACGCGCCAGCAGCGACAGCACCGCTGCCTGGTAGCCTGAGCCTGTGCCAATTTCGAGGACCCGATCCTGCGGCTTCAACTCCAGGGCCTCCGTCATGAAGGCCACCACGTACGGCTGAGAGATGGTTTGGCCCTGGCCGATCGGAAGAGGGGTGTCGTTGTAAGCATAGGATTGCATTTCCGGTGGCACGAAGCGGTGACGCGGGATTTTCCTCACAGCTTCGAGCACCCGCGGGTCTCGAATTCCGCGCGCCATGATTTGGTCTTGGATCATCCCTTCCCGCGCGGCGCGAGTCTGCTGCGATTCTGCGGAGTCTGAGGGGGAAGGCGCGCGGCCGGATCCAGTCCCGTTAACCGGAGGGGGAGGAAAACTGCCAGGAAAAAGCAGAACGAACAGTAGAAGCGGTCCGAGCTTCTGTGGCAGCTTGCTGCGGCGCGGAGCCATGGCGTCCTCTGCAGGCATGTTACCACCGGCCCGGCCGGAGAGAGCGGTGTTTGACAAGGAACCGGACCGTCAGCCGCAGAAATATTCCGCGGGTGATTCGGAGTTCTTGTAATCGCGGCCAAAAGCGGAGAGAATACCTGCGCTTGTGAAGGAGGAATTCATGCCTGGTGATTCCGAGAAGCTCCACCCATCATCGCTCCCGAAAGAAACCACCGCTGCCGCCCTGACCGGCCTCAGCGGGGTCACTTTCCTTACCGAGCCCGGAAAGGTTTTCGGCGCCAACGACCGCGTGCGCGTGGCCATCTGTGGCTTGCGCGGACAGGGTTTCTACCATGTCGAAGAGTACGCGCAGATTCCCAATGTGGAGATTGCCGCCTTCTGCGATCCCGATGAGAACATCCTGAGCGGCCGTCTGGCTGACATCGCCCGAATGGGTCTGCCGCAACCCCAGACTTACACGGACGTCCGCAAGCTGCTGGAGGACAAGTCGATCGATTGCGTGTCGATTGCCACGCCCAATCACTGGCACTCGCTGATCGGCATCTGGGCCTGCCAGGCCGGCAAAGACGTCTACGTCGAAAAACCCTGTTCCCACAATTGGTGGGACAGCCACCAACTGGTGCGCGCCGCCCGTAAATACAACCGCCTAGTGCAGCATGGCGTCAACATGCGTTCCAGCGACTGTATCGGCGAGGCTGTGCAAAAGCTACGCGAGGGCGTGATTGGCGACGTTTACATGGCGCGAGGCCTTTGCTACAACTGGCGCGATACCATCGGCCGCACTCCGGTCGAACCGGTTCCGGCGGGCGTGAACTACGACCTCTGGACCGGTCCGGCGCCCCTGAAGCCCTTCATGCGAAACCGCTTCCACTACAACTGGCACTGGCTGTGGGACTTTGGCAACGGCGACATTGGCAACCAGGGGATTCATGAACTTGATGTGGCGCGCTGGGGCCTCGGCGTGGCCTTCCCCCATAGGGTCTCCGCCATGGGTGGCCACTTTCTGTTCGACGATGACCAGGAAACTCCCAACACGCTTAACTGCGCGTGGGAGTTCGACCTGCCCGACGGCAAGCGCAAGCTCCTGGAGTTTGAAGTCCGCCACTGGATCACCAATCATGAGGCCGACCTCCGCACGCCCGGGTTCGGCCTGGAAATCCCCGGGTTCCTCGGTCGCCCACGGCCCGGGCGCCCGGAGCGATTGTTTACGGGGGGGACGGTCGGCGACATCTTTTACGGATCCAAGGGTTACATGGCCACGACGGACGCGGGGCCCCTGCAGACCTACCGGATCCGCCTGGGTGAAGAACAGGAATTTGGCCCCACCGCTACCCATGGGAGCGGCAACTGCTGGGCCAATTTCATCGACTGCGTCAGGAGCCGGAAAAGGGAGAATCTCCAGTCGCCGATTGAAGAAGGCCATATCACGGCCACGCTCGTTCACTTGGCGAACGCCTCCTACCGTTTGGGCCGCACGCTGAAGTTCGACCCCGCCACCGAGCAAGTGGTGGGCGACGCAGAGGCCACCCGCCTGCTGCGTGGTACCTATCGCGAGCCGTTCGTGGTTCCTGAAGAGGTATAGCCGTACACACATGAATTGTCGCGACCTCGTTGGGGCACGGCGCGCCGTGCCCCAACCCGCCGCCTGGCGATGTGAAATCGCCGCGGCGCCCCCTTCACCCGGTGGTACATGGCCGCATCAAAATGAGTCACCGCCCTGGTACCCCGTGCACTTGACTATCCCCTCCCCGAGGAATACTCTCAAATATGGGCTGTCCATCCAAATCTCAGGGGCGTAAGCGGAAAGGGTGGCCGCGCTCACGCTCATAAGAATTGGAACTCTCCAGCCGGAGCGGGGTCACCGGGAGGTGCGCTGTGCTTTCTGTTCGCCTGGTTCAGATGATCGAGGATCATGCGGAAGAGTTAACCCGGGGACTCATCCGGACCCTTCAGGGTAATTCACGAACTCCCCATTATCATAGTTTGACATACGAAGAATTGCACTATCGAACCTATTCCGTTTATCGGAATCTCGGCCATTGGCTCAGCCACAAGAGTGAGGAACCGATCGAAGCCAATTACAGCGACCTGGCGAAGCGGCGATTTGCGGAAGGCGTTCCCCTCAACGAAGTGGTGTTTGCGCTGATATCCACCAAGAACCATTTACACGATTACGTTCGTTCTGTGGGCCTTATGGATTCCGCCGTGGAGTTGCATCAGGAGCGGGAACTGCAGCGCATGGTCGGAAACTTCTTCGACAAGGCGATCTACTATACGGTCAGAGTGTACGAGCACGAGGCGGGCTTTCCCTACGCGAAGGCTGCTATGCCCTCCGCGGCGGCGACTCCCGGCAGGTGACGGTGGCTCGCGGGAATAGGGGGAGGGAAGAAGACGCCCGCGGCCACTCGGAGAGGCGGCGAACGACCGTTAAGGGGCGCTGGTTCGACGTCCACCGCACCATCATATATTCGAGTAGACGTGACCCGCAGATATCCCCACTGATTTCTGTTTCAAGATACAATATAACCCGACAATTCAATCATGAAGATTGCTCTATCAGTTTCATATACAGAGAGAGTCAAAGGCGTGGCTTCCCCTTAGGTCCGCACCGTGATGGTCGCCGCTTCGGGGGCGATCGAGCCCGTCCAGGCTGCCCGGAAAACAAAGGAGCGCTATGGCTGACGAACTCATCATCGAACCCCGGGAAATTTCCGCCATGCTCGAGCGCGGCGAGAAATTTCTGCTGCTCGACTGCCGTGAGCCGTGGGAATTCGAGGCGGCTCACATCCAGGGAGCCACGCTGATTCCGATGCGGCAGATTCCGCAAAAGCTCGAAGCCATACCGAAGGACCAGCCGGTCGTGGTCTATTGCCACGCCGGGATGCGCAGCTTCGATGTGGCGTCGTGGCTGAAACAACAGGGTGTAAACGCTCTCAGCATGAGCGGCGGCATCGACCGCTGGTCAGCGGAGATTGACCCCACGGTACCGCGCTACTGAGAGCGGGAACGCCAGAAGCGAAAATGGAAACGCGTGAGGAACTTGACTGGACGTACTGAGCGGGTCTACCCGAACATTTCGGGATCTGGTCGTCGGGCGCAAGCTCATGCTCAGGTGCCGACGGTCCCGCGCAGCAATTCTGGCTCCTCACTCTTGAGTTCTCCTTGAGCGACACACCTCTGAAAAGGCAGCTTCTGGAATCCTTGCGGCGCGCGGGAGCGATAACGTTTGAGCGCTACATGGCGTTGTGTCTCTATCACCCTGAATTCGGCTACTACACCCAGGGGCGCGAGCGCACCGGAGTCGCAGGCGATTACTTCACAAGCTCCGATCTGCACCCGGTATTTGCGCGACTGGTGGCCCGCCAGGCCGCCGAGATGTGGGAAGGCATGGGACGTCCCCGGCCCTTCACCTTCGTCGAGATGGGTGCGGGACGCGGAATTTTCGCGTGTGACTTTCTCAGTTGGACGAAGGGGACACTGCCCGATTTTGCCGCCG
>PMYF01000275.1:6209-7817 GCA_003171295.1 Acidobacteriota bacterium
GTGCTTCTTCTCAAACGAACTCGTTGATGCGTTCCCGGCCAGCGTGGTCACCCGTACGGGTGGACATCTTAAGGAAATCCATGTCGTCGCTGACGGCGACGAGCTGCGCGAGAAACCCGGCCCCATCAGTGACACGGCCATTGCTGCCTACGTGGCGCGGTACGCAAACCGCCTGGAAGAAGGCCAGCGCATCGAGGTGAACCGGCAGGCGCTGGAGTGGATTCGCGCCCTCGCCGCCAAGTTGACGCGAGGTTTTGTGATCAGCGTTGATTACGGCGACACCGCGAACCGCCTTTATACGCCGGACCGCCCGCGCGGGACGCTGCTGGCTTACCGGGGCCACACCGCCTCGGAAGATTTCTTCGCCACGCCGGGAAAAAACGATTTGACCGCGCACGTGAATTTCAGTGCGCTGGTCGACGCAGGCAGAGCCAAAGGGCTGGAGGTGACGGGGTTCACAACGCAGGAGAGATTCCTGCTGGCGCTCGGCGAAGCCAATGAGTTCGCGGACGTCTACGACCCGGGGCAGGGGGAAGTCGAGCAGCTCCAGGCCCGGCTGAAGCTGAAGCGGTTGATCTCTCCCACCGGGATGGGAAACGTCTTCAAGGTGCTGATTCAGCACCGCGGCCTTTCCAAACCGCAGCTTACGGGGTTGAAGTACGCAGGCGACAGGGCAATCTGAGGCCGGCGAACGATGTCTCAGTGCGGCTGTGATTGTTCTACCGTGTAAGGTTTCTGGATATGCCGGTTGGCCTCGTCGAGCGCTCCCTGCGTATTGTCGTTGGTCTGCAGCGCGCGCTGATACTCGTTGAGGGCGCGATCGCGCTGGCCGGAGGCGTCGAAGATCTTGCCCAGTTCCAGGTGCGCCCAGACCTCGATCCACTTGGGGTCCAAATCACCATCCAGGGCGCGGCGGAATTCCTCCATTGCCGCGTTGTAGTTGCGCAACTTGAAATGCACCTCACCCAGGCGATAATGGGCTAACGAGCTGTTCTTATTAAGGTCCAGCACGGCCTGATACTGCTTGATGGCTTCCAGATACGCCTGCTGCTGGACAAGTTGGTCGGCTCGCGCCAGTTCGACCTGATACTTCGTCTTGTCGTCGTACTTCAGGAGGCGGCTGGCCGGGTCGACCAGCACACGCAGGGGCTTGGTGCGCGTATTGATGGTAAAGTCGGCCGTCGTCCCAACCATTTCCACGCGCTCGTTGACGGGTTTGGAACCCTGGCACATGACCCGAATTTCGACCGGCATGCGGAAGATGTCCAGGTCTTGTTGAACCTTGCCTACGACCTGGTAGCCCTTGGGAAGCTTGTAGACTGCCCAGGTCCGCTTAAACTGCGGTACCCCGGTTGAGCTGACCCATTGCGCGAAGAAGTACGTCAGCTCCTGCTTGGAGATACCCTCCGCGAGGCGCTGAAACTGGT
Source organism: Acidobacteriota bacterium (assembly GCA_003171295.1). Classification (GTDB taxonomy): domain Bacteria; phylum Acidobacteriota; class Terriglobia; order UBA7540; family UBA7540; genus Bog-366. Next base: position 7,637 of record PMYF01000275.1, read on the forward strand.
CCGTGGAGATGGATTTCCACGCGTACTGCTGCGCCATCGTCCGCAGGGTCTTGCGAAAGGCTTCGTCCCCCATGACCCAGCGGAGCATGTGAAACACCATGGACCCTTTCTCGAAGACAATGGACTGGTACTCGGGCGTGAACTCATGCAATTGTCCCGCCTGCGCGATGGGCGCCACATC
>PMYF01000946.1 GCA_003171295.1 Acidobacteriota bacterium
GTCACGGAAGGCAAAAAGCAGGAGATCCAAGTCGCTCGCGAGATCGATTTCCCCCCCGGGACAACCCTGGTGATCGATCGTGGCTACACGGATTATCAGTGGTTCGTGAAGCTGACCCAGCAAAAGGTGCACTTCGTGACCCGCCTGAAGGAGAACGCCGACTATGGGGTTGTGGAGAAGCGTGAACTCCCTCACCGCCGCGGGGTGTTGCGTGACGAAGTGATCTTTTTCTTCCAGCTGGCACAAGCGGGCGTGGAATGCTTTTTCCGCCGCATTGAGTTCTACGACGAGGAGCAAGAGCGGGTGTTGGTGTTCTTGACGAACCACCTCGTGTGGTCCGCGGCCACGATCGCGGCGCTGTACAAGCAACGCTGGCAGATCGAGCTTTTTTTCAAGGCCCTCAAACAGAATCTGCGAGTGAAGACCTTCGTGGGGACTTCCGCCAACGCCTTGCAAATCCAGATCTGGACGGCACTCATTGCCATGCTGCTGATCAAGTATCTGCAGCTCCGCGCTACCTTCGGCTGGTCCCTGTCGAATTTGGTGGCCTTGTTGCGCCAGCAATTGTTCGTCTACCGCGACTTGTGGATCTGGTTGAATGCTCCCTTCCAGCCACCGCCGGCACCCGTCTCCGTACCCCAGCTACTGCAGTTAGCGCTTCCTTAAGGGCTTCGAACTCGCACAGCAGCCGAAAGCTCATCACTAAAAAGCTTCGCCAGGAGGCAAAAGCAGACCGCCTAACTTAGACAGCACAGTATGAAAGCACTGAAACCCGGAACGGGGAACCTGCTCCAGAGCAGACACCACAAAGCTCAATTTTGCTCTCGATTTCAGACGATCCGAGCCAGATCCTCAGTTAATTTGGACAGCATTGATACAGAATGTACCTAAAGCCAAAATCCAAATAAGGACTCTACCTAGTCCGCGCACTCCAGCAGCACCTTGACCCAGCCCCGATGGGGCGATATGAGGTAGCAGCCTAGCGAACCTGGTGAAGAACGGCGACCCGGCATGCGCGATGCCTGGGAGCAGGGCAAGGCCACCGTCGCCCGACGCGGCAGCAGTCGCCCGGTACTCGTCATCCCATATTTGTGGTAGAAATATGGTCATGTCAGCACGCCGCGCAACGCCTAATCCGCCGAAGCCTCCGGACTTCCCGCCCCAGAAGACCTACGTTGCTCTGAAGAAGCAACTCGCGGCCCTCGACGACTTTCGGGGCAGGGATTACCGGGAAGTCGAGCATGCCGAGCAGGAGTGGAGAAATCTGACCTTGAACATACTCATACACGGATTTGGTGAGGATAGTGAGAACGTATCCCAGTTCCATCATGCAAAATGGTCGGGCGAGTACTACATGGTTGGCATGGGTCCAGAGCTGATTCAGCACAACTTCGAGCAGCGCGTCGAGGCTCTTGCCGCCATGCTCAAGAGCAGTCTTGCAGAGCTTGAACTCATGCTCCCGGAACCAGAGATTATTGGCGCATATGAACCAGGAGCCGAAGACCAGTTTTACAGGGACTTGAGGACCATCGTGGCGCTTGCCACGAGGGACCTGTTCATCGTTGACAACTACCTCGACACGCAACTCTTCGATGTGTATGTGGATGGCTTGAAGGCTTCGGTCGCCGTGCGAGTCCTCACGAATCAAGTCGGCGACCAACTCCGCATTGTGGCCGAGAAGTTTGCCAAGCGCGGCAACTTCGAGCTCCGCTCCAGCAAGGACGCTCACGATAGGGTCGTGTTTGCAGATGATAGATGCTGGGTAATCGGCCAGTCCATCAAGGATGCCGCCAAGAAGAAGCCCACCTACATCGTCGAACATTCAGGTGCAGCGGCGATGAAGGGCATTTACGACCCGATTTGGGGAAGCGCGACATCGGTCGTGAAAAGCTAGACACAGTCAAAAAACCGAATCCGAACTGCTGGGCTGCTGTGCAGTAAGCATGAGTATCGAGTCGGTTTTCGGTTGGATGAAGGCCGCCGTTCTCACCTCGGACGCCCATGACAGAACTCATCAAACCAAAAGTGGTCTATCACGCTGATTGGAGCAGCAAGGAAGAAAAGCGATGGTGCGCCAGGGCGGTCCTAGGCACGGATGGTCATTACAACGCCTTCGCTCCCAAGCAGGTAGTTAACCTCGGCTCGCTGATTGCAGACCTTCGGACGGAAGCCAGTGAGACCAGATGCGCCTTCGCTGGGGTTGACTTTCCGATTGGCGTCCCGGCCTTTTATGCCAAGCGTGCGGGCATATCGAGCTTCCGCGCCCTCCTCCCAAAGCTGGGACGCGGCGAGTGGAAAGATTTCTATTCCGTCTGCGATGAACCGGGCCAGATATCCGAGCATCGCCCCTTCTACCCGAACGGCAGGTACAAAGGAAAGCGCAAGCAAGAACTGTTTCGCGGCCACGGCGTCTCTTCGCTGGAGCCCCTGCTCCGGCGCTGCGAGCGGGGCGGCAACGGCCAAAGGCAGGCGTGCTGCCTCTTCTGGACGCTGGGCGGCAACCAGGTCGGCAAGGCCGCAATCATCGGCTGGCGGGACGTGCTCGGTCCTGCCTTGCGGAACGTTTCGCTGTGGCCATTTGACGGCCCCCTCCCCTCGCTGCTGGTGCCGGGGAGCATCGTTGTTGCTGAGACATATCCAGCCGAGTGCTACGGCTGGTTCTCCAAGGAGCCGCTCGGCAGCAAGCGCGACCGGCGCAACAGGAGAAAGCTCCGCGCATCGCTCCTCCGCTGGGCTGATGCCCAGAGCGTCACGCTTGAGGACGGCCTGAGGAAAGAGATACACGACGGATTTTCGCAAGGGGACGACGCCTTTGATGCAGTGGTCGGCCTCTTTGGGATGCTCCAGGTGTGCCTCGGCCAGCGTGAGCCCGGCGAGCCGAATAAGCATATAATCCGGGAGATTGAGGGGTGGATTCTTGGCCGGGAGTCCTAGCGATGCCACGGCCGTTCACGCCGCCATAAGTTGATGCCAGCGTTCCGGAGGTGGTCCCTCGACCCGTGACCCGGCGCGCAAGCGCTATGCGTATGCGAGACGCCATCCGCTCTGCGCAGGTTTGGAATTAATAGTCTCGGCGACGCCCGCCGCCACCGCCACCTGATTGGCCTCGGTAACGCTCCCCGCCACCCCCTCCACCACCTCCGTGGGGTCGTCCCCCAAAGTCGCTCCGCGGTGGACTAGCTTCGTTCACGGTTAACGGGCGGCCTTGCAACGATTGTCCGTTGAGGCCAGCGATAGCCCGCTTGATGTCCTCGCCATCAGCCAATTCGACGAATCCGAACCCCCGCGATTGGGCTGTCATCTTGTCGCGAATGACTACAGCGGAAGCCACCTGGAAACCTGCGGCACTGACGAACTCCTGGAGTTCGGTATCCGTTACTTGGTGGGGCAGATTCCCCACGAACAGCTTTTGCGGCATGAGATTCTCCGATGGGAGGCGGTCTCAGAGGACCGCCTACGCCCCTTTTGGTACGCCTTACCTTATCTGCCGTTCAACCCTTGGACCCGTGCGGACTTTCGAAGCTCAGGTTCCCCTTCCGGGAGGAAACAAAACGCCTTGTCCTTGGCAGCAATATACCACTTATCTTCGCTGCTTGTTCCTGAAAGTATCCCTTCCTGAATGACTAACCTGGGAAGCAAAGACGGCGGACCCATCCTAAAACCCACCGTAATGCCGCGGGTCGCAAAAGCGAAAAGCAATCCGGAACGGATGGCCGATGCGAAGCACAGGGACATTACCAAAAAGCGGACGCCTTCTAGCACGCTTTTTGTTCATGCAAGGAGAGAAGAAGAGTCGGCCTGTAGCGCCGACTTTTCTGCCCGAAAATGAATTGGGCCTGGCATCCTCGTTCCCTGCCAAATTCTTCAGGGGATGCCTCCTGCGCGTGGTGGTACAGTTTGAATTCCTTGGTAGAGGGTCAGATTCGAGTGGGGCGACTTGCACTAAAACTTCTCGGGCATTGGAATTGCGGAGTCCCTAAAGGTCGGCATATACTGCCGTTACCCAATGTTCGTGGGGGCGCTGTCTCGAAGAGAATCACATGAACCGATTGATGTTGCTCGTGACCCTGTTTGCGCTTCTTTCTCCAGGCTGGGCTCAAGTCACGGCGACACAATACCAATTAACCATAGATGCGACGAAGCAACCGTCGCCACCTGCACGTGGTCGAGGTCCCTGGCCGGGCTCCAGTTCTCCGGGCCACTCCGCGGACCTGCCAATTCAGATTGACCTGCTAGTCCCAACCGGCGAGCTGCGGCCCGATGGAATTGTACTTGGAACCACGCCTGTTGATTTTGTAATCACCAACATTGGAACAAAACCCATAACACTCCCCATTTCTGTTAACCACAGGGTTCCCGCTACAAGTGTCCTGACTTTATACCTCACCTCTGACGCCATTGCGGACAGAGACTTTCAGAGCACAAGTGCAGAACTTCGCGGGGACATCGACGACCCGCAGAGCTTCTACGTGCTTTCTCCGCACCAGTCAATCCTCGTGCACGCTTCCTCCCGTGTTCGATTGCAAGCCGGCACCCACTCGCTCACGGCTCACGCCGAGCTACTTCGACTCTCGCATGGGTCGTCCGAACTAGTTGGTACAGCCGATTCGCATGCCATAAGGAAGTTGCTTCAATAACGACCCAACCAACTGACCAAAACCGTGATTCCTGCTCGGCGTGGATTCTGCCTGAGACGCCCATGCGGAAATTAGCCAAACTGACCCGCTGCCAAATCTCAAACTACACTGCTTCCCCCGAAGCACAATTTGACTCGTGAGGTACATTGTCCGTGATGGATTCAGCCCGAATCGACCCGGAACTCAGCCGGTGGCTCCGCTGGGCATCGGAGCGGGGCAGCACGCCAATGTTTGTCCACACGTTTGGGCGACGGTGCGCTCATCGCCTACTCGGCGGATTACCCCTGCTGCGGAGCGCCGCCCTGCAAATAAGCGCCGGTATCCTGAGGACTCGGGAGAGTATTGAAGAGGCAAGGCTGAGACTGGAGCCGTCAAAGGTCAAAGAACCTCTCTCGCAGCTCTTCACAAGTTCCGTCTAGCCCCGGAAACAATGAGCCTGCGGTAATGCCCATAACGCTCAGTTCTTTCATAACCCTGGGACGTTCGTTCAAAGGGAGGTCGATGATTTGCAGATATTTCTACTGAGGGGTTTCCAGCGAATGAATGTAGGTCTCTATGTCATCTACGTTCGTTAGGCTGGATATAGACTGCTGAGGTATCAGCCTTTGGTTGTCGATTGCGATGAACTCCAGGATGGAGAAGTGAGGTCTAATGGAATTCAATCTTGGAAACTGTGTAAACTTTGCTCGCCATGCTCTTTGGTCGAACTGAAATATGCGGACCTTGGCCTGCGCGTCAGCACGTGCTGCCTCAGAGTTCGTGAAATGATGGTATGCGAAGAATGCGGCGACAAAAGGAGAATAAGTCCAATCTAATAGCGGCGTGGGGTAGCCGTGATGTTGGACGAGGTTGAAGAAAGCCCCATTCTCGTCTGGTATATTCAAGTTGAAAACATGGCTCGTCCTTGAACTCAGGTGCCGGTGTAGTGTCTGAATATCTTCTCTCAAGAATCTTGAGAGGTCAGCCCTGCCTGTCCGGTGAAAACTCGTGCGCAGCCTTGCTAGCTTTGGTTGTCCACGAAAAATATGGCGTCGGTGTGACCTGACCGAGATTTTGTA
>PMYF01000083.1 GCA_003171295.1 Acidobacteriota bacterium
TTGCTGCCCTCTTTCAGTAGGGCATTACGGCGCGGATTGCAGACCACGATCTCCTGCACGTGGGGTTTGAGCACGTCATACAGCCAGGCCGCCCACGTCCCCTCTTCCAATGTGACATGAAGCTCTCCCCGCAGCCCATGCAGGAATTCGAGCAAAGTGCTGGCTTTGGTTTCGACGATCGATTCCATTACCAGCTTTCCGGCCCCATCGCGAACCGCAACCACAATCGCTTCCTTGTGCACGTCCAACCCGACATACTTGACATTGCTACTCGGCATGCTGGTACCTCCTCGAGGGAAAATGTGGTTCTTCAGCCCGGTCACTTTCCCCAAGGTAAAGTGTCATCCTTTCGAAGCTCCGCCGCAAAACTTCCACCTCTCATCCCAGCCGCGGTAGAATTAGCCCGGACTGAGCGGAGGATAGGGCCATGCTGGGAAGCAACCCGAGCGCCGACTCAGTGGCCTCGACCGATGTAGGGGGATGCTGCGGCATCCCCCTTTCATCTGGTGCGCCCGGCAGGGCGCATTCACTTGGAGGTGTAAGTCCTCTACACACCCGGCAAGGGGAAGTGTTAGCTGAACGGCAAGGGTGTCCATCGTGAGGTGGAATCTGAAGGAAGCCGTAGGCAAAGCGCTGGCCTGACGAACAGGTAGCGGATAGAGGCGGCACGGTGGGGTGAGCGGGCCAGTTTTCGCAAAGCCCAGTACTTGCACGGAACGCCGTGACGTAGATCCGACAGGCATAAGCGTGAAGGTGAGTGCGTAATACCCGGGGAGGTCTGGCGGCTTGCCCTTGGGCTACCGGCGTCGTAAGGCGTTGGGATGAGTCGCCAGAAGTCAGCAGCGGCCATATTAGTTCTGCGCAAGTAGAGCGAAGGGCCAAACGTGAAACACGGGAGTAGGAAAACAGATCTCGATGCGAGACGGTGAAGCAGAAGCATACGCAAGTATGGCCAGACCGGAGGGAGACAGGCGGAACCTGTTTCGGTCCGGTGCTGGTGCCGAGTCTGGCACGGCGGCTGTTAGGCAACCGAAACCGGAGGCACTGCGGCTGATGGAAGCCGTAGTGGAACGTGGCAACATGTTCAGAGCCTATGAACGAGTGGTGAAGAATCAAGGCGCGCCGGGAGTCGATGGACTGACGGTGTCCGAGTTCAAGCCATGGCTTCAACGGCACTGGATAAGGTTAAGACAGGATCTGTTGTCAGGCGTGTATCAGCCGGAGATGGTGCGCAAGGTGGAAATACCGAAGCCGCAAGGCGGGGTAAGAATCCTTGGCGTTCCCACTCTGGGTGATCGCCTGATTCAGCAGGCACTCAATCAGGTACTGCAACCGCTGTTCGACCCGGAGTTTTCCGAGTTCAGCTTCGGCTTCCGTCCCGGTCGCAACGCGCATCAGGCCGTCAAAGCGGCGCAAGGCTACGTTGCGGCAGGCAAGCGGTGGACCGTGGACCTGGACTTAGAAAAATTCTTCGACCGGGTAAACCACGACGTGCTGATGGCACGGGTGGGGCGCAAGGTGGAAGATGGACGGGTGTTGAAACTGATCCGGCGCTATCTGGAAGCGGGCATGATGGAAGGCGGGGTAGCGAGCATGCGGACGGAGGGTACGCCTCAGGGCGGTCCTCTTTCCCCGCTGTTATCGAATATCCTGCTCGACGATCTTGACCGGGAACTGGAGCGGCGCAGGCTGAGCTTCTGCCGTTACGCGGACGACTGCAACATCTATGTCGGAAGCAAGCGCGCAGCAGAGCGGGGAATGCAGGCAGTCACGGCGTTTCTGGAGCAGAGACTGAGGTTGAAAGTCAATGCGACCAAGAGCGCAGTGGCCAGACCGTGGGAGCGGAAGTTCCTTGGCTACAGCATGACGTGGCACAAGAAACCGAAGCTGAAGATAGCGCCACAAAGCCGCAAGCGTTTCGTGGAGAAAATCCGCAAGACGATGCGGGACGCTCGTAGCAGCAGCCTGAAACAAGTCATCGAGCGGCTCAATCCTGTTCTACGGGGATGGGTTGTCTACTTCCGGCTCACCGAAGTCAAGGGTGTGCTGGAAGAACTCGATGGCTGGATCAGGCATAAGTTACGGACCCTGCTCTGGCGGCAATGGAAGCGTGTTTTCCGACGGGCTCGGAATCTGATGAAGGCTGGGATAAGTAAAGAGCGAGCGTGGCAATCAGCCACCAATGGGCATGGCCCATGGTGGAATGGCGGCGCGTCTCACATGAACCAAGCCTATCCCAAGTCCTGGTTCGACCGTATGGGGCTGGTTTCGCTGCTGGAAACTCGGCAGCGCTTCCCGTCTGTTTCATGAACCGCCGGATGCCGAACGGCACGTCCGGTGGTGTGGGAGGACGGCAGGGGTGACCCTGCCTCCTACCCGATTCTGCCGACAGAAAGCCCGCATCGGGAGAGGCACCAAAGCGCTAAATCCTGGGGGCGTGGGGGCAAAGCCCCCGCAGGCTGCGCCGGCACCCAGGCTTCCTTCTGCTGATGCACGGGCGCTCTCTCATAATGCATTGATTTCATTAAAAGCAGATCTCGTTTATTGTAAGATGTAGTGTCACGCAATCTTAGA
>PMYF01000315.1 GCA_003171295.1 Acidobacteriota bacterium
ACTTCCCGTCAGGTAGACGCGACTTGGCCCTAAAACGGCCTAACGTCGAAGTGCAACCCCTTGACTCCCGGGAAGTCCTCTTCGAGGCCCCGAATCCCGTTTCGGGGGAGCCACCGTCCGAAGGCCATAGCGATCCGGGATTACCCGCCATATGGCGACAAGGGAAGATCTATCAAAACCCCAGCGAGCGGCATAGCCACCCCCATGATCTGCGTCGGGACAAAGAGCGCTAGGCAGTTCGTCGTTATCGCGGCCGGCAGCCGCAACAAATACGAAAGAAATTTACGTCGGATTCGTCTTATTCGGCTTTTGCCTCCAGCAGCAGGTGTTTCTCAAATTGGGCAGTCCATGTGGCCACGGGACCGCGAACCGTTCCCAACGCCTCCCCGGTCTCATAGTTCGTCAGGCGATAAGCTCGCTTCTCCAAACCTCGCAATTCCAGCTTGCCGCTCCACTGGGGAGCGTAGAAGGCGTAGTACATGTTCCCGTTCTTGCGGATGGCGTGGGCTTCCGGCCGGTCAAAACCGATGTCATACAACGTTCCCAGGTATTTGCCCCTGGAGAGCATTTCGGCCTTATAGATTTTGATCCATTTGTCCCAGATTTCTTCCTTCTCAGGGGTCAAATCCCCCCTGGACCGCCGGGCCGAACCCACCGGCCAAGTGAAATTGGTGCCCACCACACCGCCCACTCCAATCGTCGAGGCGAAGTCGTCACCGCCATCGCTCATGTCCACGTGGTCTCCGAAGTAGGCGATGGAATCGCCCATCAAGGCCTTGAGGGTTTTTCCCTTCAGACGGACCTGCCAGGAACTCTTGGGGTCGGAGGCCACTGACATGTTCATGAAGGGCATAGTGAAGAACGAGTACGCGGTCCCGCACGGGCAGAACTCAACTAGCGCGTTGGGCTTGATGCTGAGTGCCGTATCGTAAATCGCCTTGAAGAATCGGGGCAGCGCCTCCACCGCCTCCTCGGGCGTCGCGTGATGGTGAGTGGGGTTGTAACAGGGAGGCACACCATTCATGAATTGTCCATCGAGCTTCAAGCCGTCAAACCCCCAATCCCGCATGGCCTTGATGACGATGGCCTTGTGGTACTCCACCACGCCGGGAACCGCGGGACAGAGATACCACGCGTTCCAATAGGAGATCTTCTGCTTCGATCCGTCGGCATTCAGCAGCAGATACTCCGGGTGCTCCTTGATCAGCCGCGTGTCCGGATTAACCGACAAAGGCGCCCACCATAGCTGAGCTTTGAAACCTTGGTCGTGAATCCGGTCCACCATCGCTTTTATGTCGCGGTCGCCACCGGGAAATTTCTCCGGATTCAGGAACCAATCCCCCTCGGCGGTCTGCCATCCGTCATCCAGCGTGACCCACCGGAAGCCCAGCTTTTTCACCATCGGCAAGGCGTTGTAAACCTGCGCCGTTGTGAAGTTCCTGCCGAAACCCCAGGCGCACCAGATGGGACCAAAGGCGTCATCAGGCGCCGGCTCGAACACCACGCCTTGTTTGACCATCGCTTGCCGATACTCCGCCAGGCTTCGGAAATAGTCACCCTGGTGAACGATAACGAAAGTCCGAAGCGTCTTGATCGTTTCTCCCGGTTTCAGTTCTCTCTTCAATTTGAATTGCACGGCCACTGTGGCGTGCTCCTGGTCCGGCATGGCGACGGGAAGAGAGACCAACTTGGGACTGAGCTCCAGGTGACCCACGGCGATACCCACGTCTCTCCGCCAGACATCCGCGACCGGCGTTCCCCCTCCGTAATCGGTGTCGTTCATCCCCAGATAGTTTTCCTGATCGAAACCTGTCTTCAATGGCAGCACCCAGTCCGGCCTCTTCTCGTAAGAGCCGCTCTGGTACGACCAGAACGTCGGCTCGCCGCTGCCCTGACCGGCCGAGATGGAGTAGCGCTGATTCGTCCAGCCCTCCACGGAAAGACTGGAGTCTCCGGTGTTTGTGTACTGCACTTCGAATATCGCCATCTGCGGAAACTCGCCGCAGGTCGTCACGGCAACGATCTTTTTCAGGGACGGTGCGGCCCCGGTCAGGGTGACGCGCTGCCCGGTACACATCGCATCCCGGACGCTCTCGCGTTTCACCTCGTGCAAAGTGAAATCCCGGATTTGCTTTCCTGCGACCGTGAGGGACTCCGAGGGCGCGAAGTCGCCGATCGCGATTTCCCTGCCCTCGAACTTGGCCACCACGCGACTGTGCAGCATTTCGTTGAATTCGATGCGGATATTCCTGCCATCCGCTTGGGCCCTCTGCGATGCCGAGGGGCTGGACCAACTCGCCAGCCACACCGCAAGCCCGACGACAAGCATTTTCCATGATTTCATTAGCATGGTGACCCTCTCTCCATTAGGCGAAAACGATTTGCGGATTCCCGATGCGGTCTACTGCTGGCAGGGTCTGGCCCCAGCCTGGCGAACTGATCTGGTGTGAATCCCTTAAACTGAGACAGCCCGTCATAACACTCCTTATCATTGTATGGTAGAACCTTGTACTGCTCCCGCAAGCGGTCCGCCCTCGCGTGCACTCTTAGGCCCAGTTGGGGGCGAAGCGGTCATCTGCGCGGAATGGCGTTTTTCAGGCGAAACCCTGCGGGCTCAAGCGAACCGGATTCACGGGGTGGTTTCCGAATTCGCCGAGTGGAATCGTCCGATGGCGCGTACCAGACCACTCAATCAGAAGTGCCGGTCTCGCATCGGGTTTTCTCTTTCATGGTCGGCACCGCGGTGCCTCAGTCTCCTCAATCACCACACCAGACAACCATCCCTTGAGTGACCTCGGGAATTGTGAAGGTTATTTTTCCGGGACTCCATTCACCGGCGAGCTCTTGAATCTCCCCCAGGAAAGGAAGCACGTATAGCTTTACGTTTTGTGGTGCCGGGAAGACGATTCTGATATTCCGTTCCGGTACCTGTTGTGCCACTTCGTTGCTTTTCAGTCCCCGGAAGTTTGCCATGAAGACGTGGATCTTGCCATTGACCTCTGCGATCTGGGTGGAGAGGAAAGGTGAGGCGTCGATTTTGACTCCCGCTTCCGAATTGGAAAGTCGCAAGATTTCTGACGATAGCCGTTGACGCAGTTTCTCAAAGCTCGCAGCCTGGTAATCTCCTTGCACAGCGTACTCGTTAAAATGCTTTTCGACCTCGGCATAGTAAGCCTTGCCGGGACATCGCGGAGCGTAGATAAACCGCGCCAGCGCGGCGGAGGTTTGTTCCCGCGCTGGCTCGGTAATTCCTAGTAACTTGTGCAATGGATTTTCAGTCCAGGGTTGGCGCTTTTCGTCGTACCTTCCAGTTTCGCCGGTCACCAGGAGGGCTTTCCCGTTCCGCACAATTCCTTGGAGCCAATCCAATTCAGGCTGGCTCAGACACCGCACGTCCGGCAGGATGAGTTCCTCGCCACGGAAGCTTTGCCTATCGCGCGGCGTCACAATTTGAAACTCGAGGTGCGACTGCAGGAGCAGATACATCATTCCGCGAAAGGACTCGATGAACTCCGTGGAAAAGTAATCCCGAGTCTTGGGTGAAAAATAGATTCCGATAGGTCGAACCGGATTGCGGGGTGAATAGAAGGTCTTCTCATGGCGGGCGATCCAATTGAAAATCACTTTGCGAGTTTCCATATCGTTCGACCCCGACATGACATGTCCTCGCGCATCCCAAACGTTAGCGCCGGCCATGAGCTCCGCCATCGCCAGATTCTTCATCGCCTCGCGGCGGTCCACATGCTTATTGCCGTCCCAGGAATAATTGAGCATCCAAGACGCTCTCCCGGCAGCAAAAGACCTAAAGGAATACATGCCAGTCATATATCCGAACCAGTCCAGAGGGGTCCGCGATGCCGCCATGTGATCGCCACTCCCATACTCATATTCATGGGCAATCACGTCCAGCACCGGGTAAAGCTGGTATGCGTCAGCTCCCACCCGGGGAGACCCTTCTTCAATGCCCGGGTAAATTTCCGCAATGGTCACGCACTTGGGGTTGACAGCCTTCACGTTCTGATTAATCTCGCTCATGAAGTCCGTGATCGTCTCAGTGCGAAAATCGATCCACTGAATGAAGCCCGGATCGTCATTGTCACCGAGTTTGATATCGGTCCTGGCATCCAGGCCGGTTTTCTTTTTGAACGCCGCGACGGTGTAGTCATCAAAACTCGCCCAACTTTTCTCCCAGCCTTCGAAATGTGTCATCCAGTAAGGTATGTCCACGTAAATCCCGTCAATCTCGGTTCCCGCAATTTGCCGCACGCGCTCCATGTAAGTCTTGCGCCACTCGGAAGCATAGGGGCTTATCCAAACGTCCTCATCGCCGGGGGCAACCCAAAAGGCCGTACCGCCGCCAAAGACCGCAGGCTCACCGGTAAGCTTCCGCTGAACCCAATCGGGATGGTCCTTAAATAGGGTGTGCCCCTCTTGGTCCGCATTGGCGGTGATGCACTCCAGGCCGGCAACATAAACAAAAGCATAATTACCCACGGCATGGGCCTTCTGCGCAACCGCCTGGATGGCCCGCAGCTTTTCTGCGGGCTCGAGAAAACTTTCGTAGCGGCCCGGAACGTCATTATCCGTCTCAATTCCGAAGACATGAGAACCGGTGGCGTCTTTGATGATGGCATCGACACGGTCCAGGCTCAGACCGTATCCGCCGATCCGCACGAAGTGTGTCCAGTGTCGAGGGTCAGGGGGAGAACCGTTGGATTGCGGCGTCACGCCATTTAGCGCGCCGGGGTGCACGCAAACGGTCATCGCGATGAGCGACACACCCCACATTCCCGCTACGACCGAGCTGCGTCTTCGCATGGCTAAGACCTCCCTCAGGGACTTTGCAGCAGGCCAACTGGCATCGCGAAGTCAAGTCAGCTTGGAGCATGCAAAAGTCAGGCTTACCAGGGAAAAGCTCGAAATAGGATGATCGGTCAATCAAACGCTCAATGCGAGCCGAGATTTGTCCGCAAATGAAGGGAGCCGTCATTCTCCAATTCCTGGTGACAGTCCCAACGGACGGGGTAGCGCATGCCTTTCACTTCAATTTCCGCCTTGAGTCTCAGTCCCTCCCAATTCGTTCCCCTGGGCAGGACGAACTGCGCTTGCCGGATTTTCCCGGGCAGCGGATAGCCGGGATCGAGCGAGCCGCCGACCGCGATCTTGCCATCGTTACTCGCGAGGGTCACACGCAGCACACCCGGCACCCCGGCGATTCCGTCGTTGGCGAAGCCGATCACCAGCCCCGGCGAGCCGTCCTTTTCATATTCCCATACCAACGATGGCCTGACGCGATATCCGATCCGCCGGCCGATCTCATCAATCAACTGGGGATATTGGCGGTAGTAATTCATGATGTGCTCGGCCTTGATATGGTGAAAATTCCAGAGCGACCAGTAATTGGCGCCCACGTCCATCAAGTGGGTGATTTCGTTGTCGGTGTAAGGAATTCCTTCGCTAATACGGAGCGATCCAGGCGAGCCATCCGACATGCCGACTTCCACAATGGCGGCGATCCAGGGCGGCCGGTTGCCGATGGCTTCAATCTGTTCGTTCTCGACGAAGATCGTATCTGTTCGCAGCCAGTTATAGCTGCGTATGGTCCGATCGACGACTTCCGAGTTGCCGACGCGGCTGAAGTCCGGTTGGGTATTGGTGGCCAGCGGAGTCTTGGTCCAGTGCTTCAATTGCAGTTCGAACATATTGATCCAGGTTCGCTCGGCCGTTGCGTAATCTGGAAACGGATTATTAGTGAACGGCCACGTGTGTCCCTCGCCCCAGAAGCCGTACATGAACGTATCCATGAACTCAACCAGTGGGTTGCCATTCAGTTCCGCGGCAAGTAGTCCGTTTAACTCCTCGAAGGCGGATTGGAAGGCCGGGTGGTCGTAGCGTGGCTCGAAGTAGGTCTTGCGATGCCGGGTGGCGGTGGGGCTGCCTTTCCATTCCCCCTGCAGTTTCACCATCGGGACTTTCTCGAGAACGAAATCGGGGAGCGCTTCTTCCTCATAATCGGGAGCGCGCATCTGAATACGAAAGGCCACACGCTTGCCGTGTTTTGCGGCCAGGTCGAAGGTGAGCTTCCAGTAATCAGGAAATTCCAAGCGTCCGGGACGTGGCTGAACCTCACGCCAGGTGGGGCGCAAGTAAAGCTTCTGTCCGAGGGGAACGCGCACCAGGTCTTCGATGGCCTGCGGAATGTTATCGGACTGGATTTCTGCCCTGCCCATGTCGGCAGTGATGTAAGTGATGAGCCCCCTGCCGAAGCTCGCTACGATTTCCTTCGAAGGTGTGGTGGCCATGACGACCGAGCTGCCCGGGACCACTTCCTCGGGTGGATACTGAGGGAAGGGTCCTTGGTTCAAACGATCGGTTATTGGAGGACCAGACCCGAAATCATACTTGTCCCAATTGTGGGCGGGAACAAACGCCCTGGCGGGCCCTCCGGTTATTCCGCCTGCAACTCCCGTAACCCCAGCCGTCCTGAGAAACTCTCTCCGATCCATGTCAGCGGCTCCTGTTGGTTATCTCGCCATAAGATCCGCGCTGCCCCGAAATCCTACTCCAACAACCTGGCCGATGGAAGGTCGAACCTGGTCGCCCGCCCCTCGATTGAGTGACTTCGCACCCACATGGCATGAAGGCTTTTGGAACACGCAGGCGTCGATTGTGACCTGTTCTGCACGCTCTGCATATCTCCGCATGCCCTCCTCCCGACTGAAGCTTCGTTGAAATGGAAGTCGTGTAGTCCCGTTCCCAAGGACCTCAGCGCTTGGCTCGACCCGTTGCAAATCGCTGCGGACGGGACAGTCGCGATCCCAGTATTAGGATATGGCCTGATAAGTCGCCTTCCCGGAAAATGGCCCCCTGCCAAAATAGGACCCTGAGTGACGCCGTAGCGTTTAGATTTCGCGGAGCTCCCGATGTCGCTGGCGTGCCGCCGAATTATCCAGGGCACTCGACGACCCAGGTCTGGGAAGTCGGCTTCACGAGCGACAGAAACGATAGGATTGCTGAAGTGCTGGGAGGCCAAATCACAGACCAGGAGGCTCATCGCCATCGAAGTGCGGATCGTAGCCGAGGAAGAGCAAGCATTCGAGTCGTTCGGCTTCGAGCAAGACTTCGTCCGGCACCCTTTTGCGTTCGCTCTGCAAATACTCGACCAGCCCGTTGACGGCCCTGACAACACACCGGTGCAGCATCTCGTCCTCGCGAGTTGCATCTACATACTGTCGCATCACCGCAGCGAAGGATTCGAATTCACGCGTCGGATACCGCTTCCGGCTCCCTGCGAGCGCCTGCTGGAAAACACAGTGCTGATCGATTACCAGTGCCGCCAGCCGGTCTTTTTCCGAGCCAGACATTTCGTGTCGCCGCCGAGGTCTAAGCGTAGACGGAGAACGGTCCGATTGCAACGAGCGCCTCAAGTTTCTTCGCTCGCGAAGATTCGCCAGCCGACCTTCGTTTGCTGGTGGGAAGGGCTGCTATTGCCAGATATTGGTAAACTTGGCGACAAGGCAGGAGCCATCCGCGAAAGCGAGGACTAACTTCCGTGTGGCCGACGATCCAGGAGTTGAAGTGCGCTACCCTGCACTATGGCGTTACTCGGGACTGTTCAAAGAATCTCAGAGCACCCAATCGTAGTTGAACTAGGAACGAAGTCCTGACTCAGAAAACATACAAATACCATAGCGACCAAGGTGGTGTACTCTCTTAAGCACACCCCTATGTGGTGCGTGGCAAATTCACTAAAGGTGCGCTGATCGAATGGCAAATCCAGAACACATCGGCAAGCTGAATGAGGGCGTAAAAGCCTGGAACCAGTGGCGAGCAGATCGAGCGATCCATGTCGACCTAAGCGGAGCGGAGTTTTCTGGGAAGGACTTAACCGGCGCTGATTTGCGCGACGCAAATCTCGAAAACGCAAGGTTGCGAAATGCCAAACTCGGCCTTGGCACTCTACTTTGGAACGCCAATCTTTGCGGCACAGATCTTTATCAGGCCGACTTGGGCGGTGCTGATTTGCAGGACGTCAACTTCACCGGAGCTGACTTATTCGAGGCTAAGCTGCGTGAGGCCAACCTGCAAGGTGCCGATCTCAGCTGCGCTAAAGGAGGTTTAAAAACAGAGCAACTTGCCGGGTCTAATTTGAGGGGTGCGAAGTTGCCGGAACAACTCATGAAGTTTTATGACGGATTGGAAAACGTCAAGAACATCTCTGAAAGTGCGCGCAAGCTTTTCGTTGCAATTCTCGCGGCCTGTCTATATTCATGGCTGGCGATTGCCAGTACAACCGATCTCAACCTGATAACCAACCGTGCCTCGTCGCCGCTGCCCATCATTCAAACCAGTATTCCTATCGCCGGGTTTTACATGGTGACGCCTCTGATATTGCTATGCGTCTATTTTTACTTCCATTTTTATCTACAAAAGCTGTGGGAAGAACTCGNNCTTCATACCAAAATAGATCCATGGTTATTGAATGATTTAGTGCGCGCCCATTTGCCAAAATTGAACGTCAACCGCCCCTTCATGTCATATTTCCAGCTTTGGATTTCAGTGCTGCTGGCGTGGTGGGTGGCGCCCATCACCATTTTTTGTTTCTGGGGACGCTATCTCATGCGGCACCGCGAAAATGGAACGACGCTTCATGTGGTATTGCTCGCAGTCTCGCTTGTGAGTGCAGTTTGCCTCTACAGGCTTGCGGTTGCAACTCTGCGTGGAGCCGAACGCAACCCCTTCACTTGGAAGCGGGCGGTCACGAGCCCCCGGGCTTATCTGACATCGGCCCTCTCCGTCGCTGTTGGGGTTCTTTTTGGGCTGGTTTCCTGGGCAGCGATAGCGGGCGTTCGGCCTAGTGATGATGCATATTGGGAGAACACTTACCGTTTTCGGACTTGGGTACCCCGGTCGCTGGCGATTATCGGCTGTCCTCCATTTGCCAATCTCAATGATGCGGAGGTTTCTCTGAAAAAACCCGGCTGGAGTGAGAAGAACGCTAAGGATGTGGATTTCGTAATGGGAGCCCAGCTGTACGGGACTGATCTTCGGTATGCCTTGGCAGAGGGGGCGTTTCTCGATTATGCCAACCTCACTCGTGCCCGACTTAGGGGCGCACACTTAACGCGCGCGTATCTGAGAGGTGCCTACCTAGAGTTCGCCGACCTTAGCGAGACGGACCTAACGGACGCCGACTTAAGAAACGCCCACATGCGATTTGCGAATCTAAATGATGCCCACTATCCAGACACCGATCTTAGCGGTGCCGACCTGCGCGATGCTAAGGGGCTGGGTCAAGGTGAAGTGATGATGGCGCTCAATTGGAAACAAGCCTTCTACGATTAAACGACTCTCGACGCCCTGGGGCTCCCCTCCGATCACAACAAGAAAGTTGCCGCAGAGCTGGGGGTTGAGGAACCGAGTGATGTTGGGGTGATCCACTAAGCGCGCGATCTCCTCTGTTCGGGTGGTAGGACTATTCTCAAGGGATGGAGGATGAGGTATGACCTGATTTCACCCACTGCATATAGAAGTGCCGTTCGCGCCCGGCACATTCTGGGTGTCTTTTTCGCCGATTCGGAGGTAATGGTTAAGCAGCCGTCTCTTGGGCTGCTATTCAGCTTCCCCGTCAGTGCGTTCGGCTGTCCAGAGACGGGGTTCAGGGAATTAGATCCCACCCTGTCGCTTAGTGTTTACCGACGAATCCGCAGCGCCATCCCGGAGTTCTGGCCGAGCGACGGGCCACTCGGACTTCACGGGGAGAGGGTTTTGATTTCATTAATGGTCAGCGGTCGTGGAGGGCCGCTGGCCATGAAGAAAAATCGTTCCTCAAGGAGGGCGCGTAAGTCTCCGAAGACGATCCTTCGATTGCCCGACCTGGATCACGCCAAAGCCGCCGTTCTCAATAGCCTCACCTGCCCGGACGCCCAACGCGGATACCGGCACGCCATCGATGAATTCGTGGACTGGTATTGCTCGGAGCCACGCCTCGCCTTCAACAAGACCGTGGTGCTCCGCTATCGTGTTCAATTGGAATCCCGGAAGCTAGCGCCCGGAACGATCAACCTGCGGCTCGGGGCCGTACGCCGGCTTGCTTATGAAGCGGCGGATTGCGGGCTTCTCAGTCTGGATTTGGCGGCCGGCATCCGTCGAGTCAGGGGTGTGAAGAAGCTGGGAGTCCGACTCGGCAATTGGTTGACAGCCGAACAAAGCCAAACCCTGTGGCAAGCGCCAGATGCTGAGCGCCTCAAAGGTAAACGTGATCGCGCTCTCTTGTCCGTTCTCCTCGCATGCGGGCTACGAAGACACGAGGTCGTCGAGTTGACGTTCGACCACCTTCAGCAACGAGAGGAGCACTGGGCCATCGTGGATTTGATCGGCAAATCGGGCCACATCCGCACGATCCCGCTGCCCGCCTGGGTCCGGCGGGCGCTGGATGATTGGTTCGCTGCTGCCGGTATCAGCAGTGGGAGGCTGTTCAGGCGAGTCAACAGGGCAGGCAGAATTTGGGGAGAAGGTCTAACTGAGAAGGTTGTTTGGCACGTGGTGAAGGAATTCGCGGAAAAAGTTGGAATTACAAAACTGGCGCCGCACGACCTGCGGAGAACGTGCGCCAGGCTCTGCCACGCGGCTGGAGGTGAGCTGGAGCAGATCCAGTTCTTGTTGGGCCATGTCTCAGTGCAAACGACGGAACGTTACCTAGGCTGCAAGCAGCGAATCCGGGGTGCCGTGAACGACCATATCGGCATCGAGCCGACGAGTTGATGGTTGTCGCGACCGTTTTGCCGTCGTGGTAGGGTGACCGACAAGCCGCGAGTTGAATCTCTAACGACTAGGCTCTAGAACGCAGATCGCTGGAGGCCCTGCAACCGGGGTAAAATTACGCTAGAGAGTGGGCACGACCATTCGCCCGCACATATTTTGAGGAAACCGCAATGACCTTCGAATTTGGAGACACTGACGAAGCAAACGTCTTCTTCGACCGGAACCCTTCGTTCGTTCCGTTCTTCGAGAAGTTGATGATCACCGCGAACAGGTGCTTCGGACGACGAGTGGACTTTAAGAATCACCTCGAGGATGTAGCGTTTAGCCAGGGGCACACCTGCCGGGACGAGTTCACCGAGGTAGTATTCCTTGCGGCTAACGGTTATGCAAACGCTGCTGGGAAAATATTCAGAGGGCTTTACGAACGGGCAGTCACCCTCGCCTAGATAGGGGACAGCACGGAAAGAGCAATGAGGTTCCATCGGTACAGTGGCATTCAAGCGCATCGGACGATGGAAGCAGCGCTCAAGCTATTCACAGAGGCGGAATTCGAGAAGGTAGCTGGTCCAAGGTCCGTCGCTCGATTCCGCGAATGGCACAAGCGGGTCAAACCCGAGTTTCAAACAACCCTTTGTAAGAGGTGTGGAACGACCCGGACACAGTCCTCATGGGATATCGATTTCGCCTCGATGGTTCATAAGGTTGGTGCCCCGTATTGCATGTACTTTTTGAACGGGTACGCAATGCCGACCCTTCAGATCCATGCGACCATGGCTTCCGGGTTCAACGGACAGGACCGCGAAGACGCGACGACCATCCAGAACAGACATCGCGAATGCGACGTGACGCTCTATACCGCTACGTCCGTTTTCGTTCTCGTGATGCGAATGCAAAGCAAGATCTTCTCCCTGGGATTGGACGCCGAGCTCGATGCCTGCGAGAAAGAGATGGAACCCTGGGAGGCACAACTGAAAGCAGCGCCGCCCATCGTCCTTCTCTCAGACCGTTCGAACGATCCCCTAGCAACGAATGAAGACGAGCGCGAGGGCAATGGAAGTGAATAACAAAGCTCAACGCAATGTCCAGCAACACTTTGCCACCGCCGCTTACCTCGCTGGCTTCGCGCTCGATGGAAGCCGAGTTTCGGCTCGTTTACTGGCAAATTCGTGGATATTTCGGATTTTTCCCAGATGACGGGCCACTCGGAAGCTATTCCGGTCCAGAAGTCCCCTTCGCGGCCCCGAACCCCGTTTGAACGAAGCCGCTGGGCGGCGGACGCTTCGCGTGCGTGGAGTTGAACGATTGTGCTGATCGGGTACCTCCGACCAGATGGGCCACTCCGTTGACATAGACCAGAATGTTTACTGCCAGACCGATATTAGCTCCCGCAAGGAAGCACTGGAGGCATTCGAAGCGGCCTTGGAACAGTGGAGGACGGCAAACCAACACGCACGGCCGATGTAAATGGAGTACAAATGGAGTACGCTTTTGAAGGACCTTCCCAAGTTATTGAAAGGATGGAGCGGGAGGCGGTACGGTGAGAGTGTCACTTCTCTTGCGACTTGAGCGCCGAGCGCAGCTTGTCAGCGAGTGTCCCGAAGCCCCCGGCGGGAGGAGCATCGCGCTCCGCCCACTCGCGCACTTCCTCGGCCTCGCGCGCTTCCATGACTGCCTTCGCGCTCAGGCGGATGCGCCGACCTGACGGATCGACTTCCAGCACGATGACCTCGACGTCCGCCCCGACCGGAAAGGCTCGCTGGACATCGCCTTCCTTCGCGATGCCGGTTTCGCTCAATGGGATGACACCAGTACGCCCGGGGGCCAGGAAGAC
>PMYF01000847.1 GCA_003171295.1 Acidobacteriota bacterium
CCAAAGGCAGAATCAGGGGGCATGATCTGGTGAAAAGATATGAGAAGTTGAGTTGCTGAGGGAGACAGTAACCTATATGCCCCCCCGGCAGCTTCCCAAAGCGTCCCATCGTGATGAGAAATTCGGGCTAGCCTCCGANNTTCATCTTGCGGTAGAGGTGGCTGCGCTCCAGCCCCAGAACCTCGGCCGTGCGGCTGACGTTGCCTTGGTTTTCTTCGAGCGTGCGCAGGATATAGTCGCGCTCATAAGCGGCGCGCGCCTCCTGGAGAGTTGAAAAGCCGCCCGGAGCGGATTTGGCGGGGTTGGGGCGCGCCTGCTCCCGCTGCAAGGAAGGCGGAAGATGCCGGCGCTCGATGCGCTCGCCCGGCACCATGATGACCAGGCGCTCCACCAGGTTCTTGAGCTCGCGAACGTTGCCGGGCCAGCGGTAGGGGGTGAGCACCTGCATGGCCGCTTCCGCGAAGTGTTTGGGCCGGCGTCCGTAAGCGCGCGCGAACTCCGTCAGAAAATAGTTGGCTAGGCCGGGGATGTCCTCGGCGTGCTCGCGGAGCGGGGGAACATAAAAGGGAATGACGTTGAGGCGGTAGAAGAGATCTTCGCGGAAATTGCCCTTCTGAATCTCCTCGTCGAGCCGCTTATTGGTGGCGGCGATGACGCGCACGTCCACCGTCAGGTTATTGCCGGACCCGACGGGTGTGAATCGCTGTTCTTCAATGACTCGCAGGACCTTGGATTGCGTGCGCAAGCTCATGTCGCCCACTTCGTCCAGGAACAGGGAACCGCCATGGGCCTGCTCGAACTTGCCGACCTTGTCCTCCAAAGCGCCTGTGAATGACCCTTTAACGTGCCCGAAGAGTTCGCTTTCGATGAGCTCTTCGGGGATCGCTGCGCAATTAACTTCGATAAAAGGCTGCTCGGTGCGCTGGCTCAGGTTATGCAGGGCGTGGGCGACGAGTTCCTTGCCAGTACCGCTCTCCCCGTAGATGAGGACGCGGCCGTGGGTGGGTGCGGCAAGCTCCAATTGCTGGCGCAGGGCTTTCATCGGGATACTGTCGCCGATGATGCGGTGGCGGCCCTCGAGTTCCTCGCGCAATTCGCGGTTCTGGGCAGATAGGCGGGATTGTTCCAGCGCGTGCCGCAAGGTCAGCAGCGTCTTTTCGATGGAAAGGGGCTTCTCGATGAAGTCAAAGGCGCCCAGTTTGGTGGACCGGACGGCAGTTTCAATCGTCCCGTGCCCGGAAATCATGATGACCTTGGGGGGAGTGCCGGACTCCTGAATTTTCTCGAGGACCTGGATGCCGTCCAGGCCGGGCAACCAGATGTCCAGTAGAACGACGTCGAAGTCCTTCTGGGCGAGGGTTTCCAGGCAAGCCTCGCCGCTCTCCACGGATTCGACGCGGTAGCCTTCGTCCTGGAGAACATCCGTGAGGGACTCGCGGATTCCGGGTTCATCGTCAACAATCAGAATTGAATGAGGTGTCACGCTGCCTTTCCGTCCTCCACCATGGACTATGATGCCCGGTAGTGGGTCACTTTGGTTTTTTGTAGCGGCGGTCTATGACCGCCGGCTTTTGCTTCAATAGATTCCAGCGCTCCTAGAGCGCCGCTACAGCAAACTGACCCACGACCGCATTTTCCGGGCGCTTGCCGGGGTTGACGGGGCGATTCAGGAATCGCGGACATGCCGGCCGCGCTGCTCTCACTGTACCGTCAAAGCCACGGTCGCCGAGCGCGTGAGGCCTCCCGACGTTCCCGTCACGGTGACGGTATAATTGCCCGCGGGTGTACCCGTTGTGTTCGTGTAACCCCCGCCCCCGCCTCCGCAGGCGGCGAAGCTCATAAGCATAAGCGCGGTGAAGGCAAGCGCTGCCCACGTCCACCGCAGACGATTCTTATTCACCGCCCAGCCGGTGAGAACCAGCAGGGCCAGCAGCCACATCCCCCACAGCCCCGGGCGCAGCAGCCAGCCGGGTCCGGGTGGCCGCAGTTGGCCTCCCGGCGGGGAAGCAGTCCGGCGTGTGGTGCTGATCGTCAAGGTGGCCGTCACCGGTCCTCCACGCGGGGTGACGGAAGCCGGAGCTGCCGTGCAACTCGCGAGCGCGGGCAAGCCTGTGCAAGCCAGCATCACTTGCGCGTTGAACCCAAATAAGGGGCTCACTGTAACCGTGGGGCTGGCGGAGTTCCCGGCCACCAGGGTCGCTGAGGACGGGGACACGGCCACGATGAAATCAGCTCCGGCTCCCCCTAAGGAAACAAGCTGCGGGCTATTGGGGGCGTTATCGACCAGAGTAAGCACACCGCCCAGCCCCAGGCCCGCCGCAGTGGGGCTGAAGATCACGCTGATGGTGCACGTGCCTCCCGCGGCCACGGTCGCGCAGGCGTTCTGCTGCGTAAAACCGGTGCTGGTGGAAATCGTGCCGAAGATCAGAGGAGCGCTGCCGGTATTCGTGACCGTCACCGTTTGCGCTGCACTGCTGGTGCCAATGGCTTGGCTCGGGAAGCTGAGGCTGCTGGCAGAAAGCGATACCGCGGGTTGGAGCACCCCCGTCCCCGTGAGCAGAGCAATCTGGGGACTGTCAGGGGCATTGTCGGTAATCGTCAGCGCCCCCACACTCGCCCCCGGCAGAGAAGGAGGGGTGAAGGTCACCGTGATTGTGCAATTCGAGGGCGGCGAAGTGACTTCGAGCGGCGCCGTACAAGTGTTGGTCCCCACTGCAAAATCCCCGCTGGCGGTCACGCTCGTGATGATCAACGGCGCCGTGCCCGTGTTCGTCACCCGAATACTCTGCGGGCTGCCCGCTACGCCCACGGTCTGATTGCCAAAGGTCAGGCTGGTGGGCGAAAGGCTAACCAGAGCCGAACTGCCGCCGGTGCCCATCAAGTCCACCACCTGCGTACTACCGGGGGCAGGGGAATTATCCGTAACCGTAACCTGCGCCGTGCGGGTTCCCGCCGCCGTAGGTATGAAGGTCACGCTGATCGTGCAGGCGCCGAGGGCGGGCACGGAGGTCCCGCAAGTGTCGGTTTCATGAAAATCACTCGCCGCGGTGCCGGTCACCACAATGCTCGTGACGCTCAGGGCGGAGCTTCCCCCGTTACTGAGGGTGATGGTCTGCGCCGTGCTCTGAATGCCGACAATCTGGTTCGGGAAGATCAACCCTGCGGGATTGAGCGCGACCCCGCCGGCCGGGACCACTTTTGACACAAACGCGTCGCAGTTGCCACCCGGGGTGGACTCGAGCGGATTCGAGAGCGGGAAATCCACCGAACACGTCTGGCCCGCAACGTAGGCCGCGCCGTTCGCATCCACCGCGATCCCGCTGCCGCTATCCGTGTTGCTGCCCCCCAGGAAGGTCGAGTAAATCAACGCCGAACCTGCCGGGTTCAATTCCGTGACAAAGGCATCGGCGTTGCCGCCGCCGTAGACCGGCTGGAAGACCGCGCCGAAGACGGGAAAATCGGCAGAGACCGTCGACCCGGTAACGTAGGCGTCTCCGGCCGTGTCGACGGCGATGCCCGCACCCGAGTCGGCAAACGACCCACCCAGGTACGTGAAATAAAGGAGCGAGGCCGCACCACTCAAGGCCGGGTCGAACTTCGCCACAAAGGCGTCGCCTTCGCACCGGCTGGTGGTGTCAAGGGCGCAGCTTGTCTGGTAAGCGCCGGCNNCCCAGATAAGTTGAGTAGAGGAGCGCGCTTCCGGCCGCATTGACCTTGGCCAGGAAAGCGTCACCGCCTCCCTGATTGCTGGGCTGCAGCGCCGTGCCGGTCACCGGAAAATCTGCCGAATAGGTGAGGCCGGTCACGTAGGCATTTCCGCTGCCATCAACCGCCACGCCCAGGCCCGTGTCCTCACCCGCGCCGCCCAGGAAGGTGGAATACGCAGCCGTAGACCCCGAGGCGCTGATCTTCGTCAGAAACACATCGGTAAGCCCGGCGAAGGCCGTCTGATAGGAGCCCGCGGTGATGGGAAATGTCGGCGGCGGGGGCACAGGCGGCGGCGTAATATTGATGCCCGCGGGCGCACCCGCCTGACCCGTCACATAGGCACTCTCATTGGCATCAACCGCGATAGCCAGAGCCTGGTCATTGGCGTAGCCGCCGAGGAAGGTCGAGTACACCAGCACATCACCGGCGGCGTTCAGCTTGCTCACGAAAGCGTTCGAGACAATAAAGCCCTGCTTGTTGAAAGTGGCGCCGCATTCCCCGTCCGTGGCGCACAAGGTTTCAAAGGCGCCGGGGGTCACGGGAAAGTCCGGGGAGAGGGTCGTGCCGGCCACAAAAGCCTCGCCGGCATCATCCACCGTGATGGCGTTCGCCACATCCTGGTACTTGCCACCCAGGTACGTGGAATAGAGTAAATGAGTACCGTCGGCGCTGATTTTAGCAACAAAGGCATCCCGGGGAAAATCGTTCGGGCCACCTACGTTGGGCTGTAGGGGGTGCGTGCCGGCCGTGGGGAAATCCACGGAGAATGTGCCGCCCGCGATAAACGCGGTGCCATCGGGCGCGATGGCCAGGGCATTGGCAATGTCAATGTTGCTTCCCCCCAGATACGTCGAGTAGGACAGGACGGGGTCGATTACCAAAGCGTGGCCCCGGTCGTAACGCGCCAGATGGAAGGCGACTTCCTGCTTCCCTTCCAGGACGTAACGGCTCACCACCCGGCGTTCCATGCCGTTGGCTTTTTGGTAGGCTACCGGCTTGCGCAGGCACAGCTCTCCGCCCGCAACTTTCACCCGCAGGTCGCCCTCGCCATCCACACGCAGGCCCTGGGCGCCGTCCAGCCGGAACCGGATCTGGGCAGGATCGGCATGCGGAGCCACCTCAATGTCATACTCCAGCCGGCCCTGGTTCCCGTGATAGACAAGGTCGATTCCAGGATAGACGCCCGTGGCCGCCACCCGGCCATACTGGGGGACGCCCGTGCGCCAGGCGGAGGGATCTTTTCCCAGGAAATAGTTGCTCTTGCCNNGGCGCAGTCTCTCCGGCAGGCTGCCGCAACTCCAGGACGGCTTCCCGGGAGGTCAGGAAAAGAGCATAGCCGCTTCCCCGTGAAAGGTACCGGACTTCCCGTCCCTCCGGACCCCGCACTTGGCCAACATTCTCCTCGAAGCTTAGCGGCCAATGCGCCCCGACCGCCCTGACCGGCGCGGGCGCGGAGGCGCCAGAGCGAAGAGGATCGGGAGTTGCAACGTCCTGCGCGGGGACCACCGCGCTCCCGAGCACCACCAGAAGCAGATTAGTAATCGCTAGGCGCGAAAGAATTCGTATCCTTTGAGTTTTCCAATAACTTTCCATGCGATCAACCCATCCAGCCTTTCATGTCGGTATCACACCCCCGCCGCCTCCAGCCGTCGTGAGGCTCTAACGTCCACCGAATCAATAACTCCGCCATGTTCTTGTTTAGCAATATCTAGCGCTCGAAGCCACCGCAACCAAAATCGACGGCTCGGGCAGGCCGACGAAACTGAGGAACTGGGCACTTACCAGCCACCTTTCCAGCATATGTTGTGCCAAATCTTACCAATAACCCATCGGGCACATCTCCCCACACTGACTCCTAGCTTGGTGGCCGCACTGAACCCTAAACC
>PMYF01000440.1 GCA_003171295.1 Acidobacteriota bacterium
CTTTCCGCCGCTCACTCGCACACCTTTCTGGGACATACAAAACATGGGCAATCGGCCATCTTCGTTACCACCGGCAATCCCGACTGCCACATCATCCTGCGCGGCGGCAGAAACATGGTGAACTACACCGCCGAGAGCGTGGCCCAAACCGCGGCGAAGATGGAAAAAGCCGGCCTTCCGCCGCGCATCATGATTGACCTCTCGCACGCCAATAGCAACAAGGACTATCGCCGCCAGGCAGTCGTCTGCCACGATGTAGCCGGCCAGATCACCGCTGGAAACCAGAACATCATCGGCGTGATGATCGAGAGCAATCTGGTGGCCGGCGCACAGAAACTCATCCCCAGCCAGCCCCTCGTCTACGGCCAGAGCATCACTGACGCCTGCATCGACTGGAAAGAGACCCACGCGCTGCTCAAGGAGCTAGCCGCCGCCGTGCGCGCCAGGAAAGGCGAGTAGTAGTCTTGCTGAATCCCGCTTCCGTTTGACCTCAGAAGATATATTTGACGCTCACCTGAATCTGCCGAGGCGGTTTATTGCCATAGGAATTCTCCGAGAGAATGGCGCCAAAATTTTCTGCCGGGCAGGATTGGGTATTACTCGGCCCGCAGGTGGTCAAATTAAACACGTGATACGGAGTGTCGAAGTTGGGGTGGTTGAGTAAATTGAAGAACTCGCTGCGAAGCAGCAGGCGATGACTATCGGCGTGAAG
Organism: Acidobacteriota bacterium; assembly: GCA_003171295.1. GTDB lineage: Bacteria > Acidobacteriota > Terriglobia > UBA7540 > UBA7540 > Bog-366. Next base: position 713 of record PMYF01000440.1, read on the forward strand.
CGGGAAGCTCTTGGAAAGCGAGAAATCGAGATCGGCAAAGGTAGGTCCAATGAGAGCATTGCGACCCTCGCTGCCAAACTTATAAACGGAAATGATATTCCCTATAGCATCAGTGAATTGATTCTGATCCGGCGCTTTGAAGGCGCACTGGTTGAACCAGTTCTGCGTTGTGCGGATCTGCGTGGGAGCCACGCAAGTGGGATTGGCGGCCACCGGTCCGGGCTTGTTGGGATCGCCGACCAGATTGGGCCGCTCCGGGTTGCCAAAGGCAGCGGCAGCGGCAGAAGGCGCGCCCGCCAGTACGACGGTAAAGGGCGATCCCGACTGCGCGGAGAAGATGCCGCCGGACTGCCAGTTACCGAGCAGAGCCTTGCTCCAGGCCGAGCCGTTCGCCATGAAACGGTCGAAGGGCAGGTTGTAGACCGCGCTGAATGAGACGCGATGGGTGGCGTTGAAGTCCGATGGGCCGTTATCACCCCGGAGGTTCTGTGAGTCCTGCGGCTGGCCCGAGCCCACGCTGCCGCCAAAGATGTTGGAGAGATCGTCGATGGAGCGGGACCAGGTGTAGGCGCCCAGGAAGGCCAGGCCGCGGGTGACGCGGCGCTCGGTGCGGAACTGCATGGAGTGGTAGGAGCTGGCGGAGGCAGATTCGATGTAGAAGATAGAGGAGAACTGGGAGAAAGGATAACCGGTAACTGGATTCTGCTGATTGCGATCAATGAAGGTGGTCAGGTGAGTGCCCTTGGAGCCCACATAGGCCAGGTCGATCATCCAGTTCGGCATAAGTTCATATTGCAGGTCAACATTCCACTGCTGCATGTAGCCGTCACGGAAGTGGGGATCGATCATTTCGCTCTGGGAGGTAGAACCCGGCTGGTTGAGAATGTCCTGGATGGGGCAGAGGGAATAAGCGAGACCATCCAAGCAGTTTCCTGTTTGAGGATGGTAGGCCACATCGTAGAAAGGCGGGTTGGCGCGGGGGAAGACATTGATCTGGCCAATGGCCTCATCGTAGAAGATGCCGTATGCGGAGCGGACCACCCAGCGCTCGGACTTCATGGGCCGCCAGGCGAAGCCGATGCGGGGAGCAATGTCGCGGCGAGTTGAGTAGTAGGTGGCGCGGGGGATTCCGTCAGTCCCGGCCCGCGTATATGTCGCAGTGACCGTGTAATTGGGGTATGGATAAGGAATGCAAGAGGTTTCCGGGCACGGTGTGAGCACGGGAACGCTGAATTGGTTGTGCGCTTCGACCGGAGGGCTGTTGAATTCGTAGCGCAGGCCGACATTGAGCAGGAAGCGCGGGACGACGTGGATGTCGTCCTGCACGTAGGCGCTGACGCCGTGGCTCAAGAGGTCGCTGTTGGTGGTTCCGCTGGGAGCAATCGCATAATCGGGAACGCCGAGGAGCAACTGGGCAAGGACACAGGCGCCGGCGTCAATGTTGGGACCGCCGGGATAGAGGGAATCGCCATTACAGGGGGGTAGACCGAAAGAGTTCACAATACCGTACATGGTCTGTGACTCGAAGAACCAGTCGCCGCGGGCCTCGTAGTCAATGTAGTTGCCGAGCTGGACGCGACGCAGATCGGCTCCGATGTTGAACTGGTTCTGGCCTGCCGTCCAGGCCAGGTTGTCGGAGATCTGGTAGGTGTTGTCGCGGCGGTTCTCAGGATACTGAATGGGCGCGCCGATGCCGTTGAAGCTGATGGAGCAGCCATTCGGGTTACCGCACTGCTGGGAAGTCAGATTAGCGCTCAGGTTGATATTGGGCGCACCCAGATCGATGGGATTGGTGAGAGCGTCAGGAAAACCGAGCTGGGATTCGATGTTAACCCCATGGTTTTGCTGGAGGAAGGTGGCGCCCATGCGCGTAAAGCCGAGGCGGAACTCGTTGACCAGACTGGAGCGGAAGACGCGGGTCCAGTCGACGCCCGCGTTCTGACCGAAGACGGAAGTGTAGCTGCCGTATCCGGGCAGAGAGGTGAAGGAATTGACCGGATCGAAGGGATCGAAGCGGTTTTCGTCCGTCAGAGAGTAGTGCATGGAGATGCGATCGTTAGGGTTGGCCTGCTCATCCACCTTGGCGGTGATCAGGTTGAGCGATTCGTCGATGACGGGAGCGGAAAGATAGGTGTTGGATGCAGTTAAATCAGAGCCGACATTGGCGGCGGGGTAAAGATTCTGCACACTCTGGCCGCTGGCCAGGCCGTTCACGCAGGGACCAGTAGCCGCCGGACAGGGAATATAGGTGGTAATTATTC
>PMYF01000281.1 GCA_003171295.1 Acidobacteriota bacterium
TTTTTCAACGGCGTGGGTTACGAAAGCTGGGAGAACATCTGGGGCATCTGGAATCAAATCACTCCACGTGACGCGGAAGCGCTGCGGCGCATCGCCACGATCGAGCGGGCCATGGCGCCGATGCTGGTGAGCGCGGAGTGGCAGCCGCACACGCCCACGCTGCAGTATGGAGTCTTCGCCAGCGAATTCCCCGATAACCGCCGCACGCTTTGGACGCTCGTCAATCGCAATGACTACAACGTGAGCGGACGCCAGATCAAGGTGCCTTATCCGGTCGCGGGCCGTCCCTGCTANNGATCTCTGGCACGGAGCTGAATTAGCACCGGAAAGAGTCGATTCCCGGGACCATAGCGCGGTCCTGAATTTTGAGATCGAGGCCCATGGTTACGGGGCGGTTCTTTGCGTTGAAGGATTGCCCAGTGTGCCACCGCTCGGCATGAAGATCGAGCCCGATCCCCAGGTCACTAAACTCCTGGCGAACATGCGCGAACTCGCCAAGACGCCGCTGGCGAGCTTCTCGCACGAATGGAAGTTCCTGCCGCAGCAGATCGTCGGGATTGCCGAGACGAAGCCCGCTGCCACGGCGCCGGCGGGGATGGTGCGGATTCCGGGAGGCACTTTTGAGTTCCGCGTGTCAGGCATCGAAATCGAAGGCGAAAATGACATCGGCGTGGACGTGCAATATCCCTGGGAGGACGCGCCGCGGCGGCATCACCTGAAGACGCTGGAAACAAAGCCGTTCTACATCGACAAGTTCCCAGTGACCAACGTGGAGTTCAAGAAGTTTCTTGACGCCGCGCGCTATCACCCGAAGGACGAACACAATTTTCTGCGTGACTGGAAGAATGGCGCCTATCCGGAAGGCTGGGCGAACAAGCCGGTCACCTGGGTTTCACTCGACGACGCGCGCGCCTATGCAGCGTGGGCCAGGAAACGGCTTCCGCACGAGTGGGAGTGGCAATACGCCGCGCAGGGCACGGATGGACGCCTGTACCCGTGGGGAAAGGAGTGGAACGCCGCCGCTGTGCCGCCGGTCGAAACGCGCCGCGTGATGCGCGAACCCACCAACGTGGATGCCTACCCGCAAGGCTCGAGCCCGTTCGGGGTGATGGACCTGGTGGGGAACGTTTGGCAGTGGACGGAGGAATTCACCGACGAGCACACCCGCGCGGCGATTCTGCGCGGGGGCAGCTATTACCAACCCCAGGGCTCAAACTGGTATTTCCCCAAGGCCTACAAGCTGAATGAGCACGGAAAGTACCTGCTCATCGGCCCCAGCCTGGACCGGTCCGCAAGCGTGGGATTCCGGTGCGTAGCCGATGCGGAGTGACCTGATCGCCGGCATACCTGAAACCGGAATCGGCGACGAGTATTGTTTCTGCTGATGTTAAGGAGGATTCCATGCTTCCAGCCACGCCACCCCCGCGGAAGCGGGTCCATTCCCGCCGCCATGGATTCCCGCTGCAGCTTGCCCCGATTGCATCGGGGCGGGAATGACCCCCCATGCGTGCGGGAGCACAGCAAGGGTGCTCCCCTACGCCTCCGGCGGATGGTCAAGGATCTGCTCGTTTTTCGCATCCCAAAAAAGCTTCTTGCCTTGCCAGTAGGAGTGCGCGGCCATAATGCAGACCACGGAGTGGCTGAAACCGTTGAGTACCGTGGCGTGGGGCTGCTGGCGGCTGCGCANNNTTATCGCCCGGCAACTGGATGTATTCCGATTTGCGCTGGTTGTCGATGGTAGGATTATCCTCGTGGTTACCCTTTTCTTCCACGACTTGATAGCGCGGGCTGCCTTCGCCGCCGAGGTTAAATAGCGTTGCCTTCTTGCCCATGTAGCGCGTGAAGCTGGGCGCGTCGTTGCCGAAGCTGGTGGAGAAGCTCACCAGGAAGCCTTTGGGATAATCGCACAGGGCGACGAAGGTGTCGGGATTCTGGCGGCCGTCCTGCCAGGCAAATATACCCCCATGCGCCAGGACCGACTTCGGGAAGGGATCGTCCATAAACCAGTGCACCAGGTCGATGCCGTGACTCACCCATTGGTCGGCGATGCCGCTGGAAAAATCCTTGTATAAGCGGAACTCGAAATAGAGTTGCGGGTCGAACGGCCGATCGGGCTTGGTCATGAGCCAGGCGTGCCAGTCGGTGTCCTCTTCCCGAAGCAGTTTTACTTCCGGGCGTCCCCGCCAGCGCGGCCCGTGAAAGTTCCACTCGATCTCGACCTTGCTGACGTCGCCGAGGGCGCCCTTCTCGACGAGGTCGTGCGCGGCGCGCGGATAGAGCTCACTGCGATGCTGCGTGCCCACCTGCACGATCAGCTTGCGCGCCAGCACGGCATCGCGCGCGGCTTTAATTTCTTCTAAAACATTCCCCATGGGTTTTTCGACGTAGGCGTCCTTGCCCGCCTCCGCTGCGAGCCTTAGCACCGGGGAATGCGAGTGTTCGGGTGTGGAAATCAGGACGGCGTCGACATCCTTGAGCGCCAGCAAATCTTCGAGATGCTGGAAGCTGCGCGGCGCGCGCCCGTAAGTTTTTTCCGCCCGTGCTGCGGCCTTTTCGCGATTGACCTTCCAAAGGTCACAGACGG
>PMYF01000662.1 GCA_003171295.1 Acidobacteriota bacterium
TACAGAAAACCCCGGTCAGGTCACGCCATGCTGAAGAGGAACGAGGTTAATTCAGTCACGCCGGGAGTCCCCTTCAAGGTTCCTGGCGTAACCGAGATCCAAACGGAAGAGAGGGGCACGCTACGCGGCCCTCCTCCGAGTCTGCATGACCTTGCCACTTAGCCCGGGAAGGCGTGCCCTAATCGAATACAAGACTCTCCTCCCAGCCTCGGACTCGAATTCGGGTAATCACACGTCCTTCATCGCGGTTCTCGGAATGCACTTCCGTCTGTCGACTTTTCACAGTTTCTTCGGCCAGGGTTACCGGGGTACGCGCCACCAGATCCCTGCCCTTATAGAAGAGGGCTTCGGAGGAATCTTGGCTCTTGACGATCTCAAGGCGATACGTGGCTGGTTCCAACATGGGGCCCTTTCCGAGTTTTGCCTGATTCGTGATGACCACCTCATGGGCCGAGGCAAAGCAGGCGAGGACAAGCATGAATAGAAGCGCGGTTAGAATCCGAAACTCCAATCTTTTGTGCATAGCAGAAGTCTCCTTCGTAAGTTATCCCTCGTGAGGTTGTGCCGTGAAGGGGAGGTCCACTTTGCTGGGCCAGGGAGTGATCCAAGCACCCTGCCGGTCCTGAACTGCCCCCCTCAGCGGCCAACGCCCTTGTAAGAGCAGATTCGATTCCAGACCTTCCTTCCGTGCAACCCGCTGAAATCAAGATGATGAGGTGTGGCGGTCCGCGAAGAATGTTCAGGTTTTTGGACAATCCCCGGTCCCCTTGTTCAAGGTTTTTGACGGAGAGGCGGGAATTCGTCGTGGATATCCTGCGTAACCCACTCATGCGCAAGCACCGACGTATGACGCTGCGATTGGAATCGTTCCTGCTATTTGCTTCAGTTGGGGAGGCGGGAAATTATCGAGCCTGGCCCACATTGGGAGGAACCCCAAAGTGACCGAGACATCGCCGATTGCCCCCTCCGTTGAAACGCACGGGACACAGCCCCTCCAGGGGACAGCAACTGGGGTCTGGGCGGAGCCGCGCCCGAAGTCTAGGGTGAGCCCGCAGTATGAACTCGTGATCAGCAGGCGTCAGAGGGGACCGCCCGCTCTGTCGCCCCGTGGTTTCGTGGGGCTGCTCTAGATTTTGATCGCGATCAGCAAGGAAGGCCCCCATGGTTCACTATTTCCCAGGCTGGAACGGAACGCACGCGCTGATCGTGAGCATCCCGATCATTCTGCTTCTTATCGCGCCTTTGTTCGTAATTGTGGGTACTGTGCTCCCTTCCGCCAAGGGGCAGCCATTTCTGGTGTGGGCTTTAATTCTCATGATTCTGGGGACGGTGACGGTCTTCGTGGCGGCCGCGACGGGAGAAGCCGCGATGAGAGTTCTTGGCCCCTCACCCGCCACCCAAGTGGCACTCGAGCAGCACCGGGATCTGGCGGGGACCACGGAGGAGTTGTTCTTGATGCTGACCTTGGCGTTCGCAGCGCTGCTCTTTGTCCCCCGGCTCTTGGGCAATGAATTCGAGTCCTGGGTCAATTCAGCTCTGCTCGCAGCGTTCCTGGTCTTTTACGCGACGGGAGCGCTTTTTCTCGCCAACACTGTCCACCATGGGGGACACGTAGTTCATGAACTTGGCCACAAGGCGCCAGTAACCGGGAGTGGGCCGATAAAGGAGGCGCGCCAATGAAGACACCAACCGTCCTGCTGATTCTCGAAGAGCTGCAGGACCTGGACGTTTACGGGACTTGGCTCCGCAACTCTGGGTACAAGATCCTGATGTGCAGCTCCCACGCCCAAGGAATGAATTCCCTCGAAACCGAAAGCGTGTCTCTGGTGATCGTTGACCAAGGGACCTCGGCATTCGAAGGCCGGCAGGTGCTAGAGCGCGCCCTTCAATTCCATCCCAAGGTTCCCGTTCTGGTTGTTGCGAGGGTGCTGGACATGCGCTGCTACCTCGAGGCCATGGATCTGGGGGCGATCGATTACCTGGAGAGGCCTGAACCGCAGGACATGGCGTGGGTCGTCGAAACGCAAATGCGCCGTGCTGGCACCGCTTGATTTACGGGTCGGGGCCGGTTCTCCCGGACTTGGCAATCTTGTAGCCGAGGTCGCTGCGAAAGATCCCGAGGCGGCGGGCGGCTTCCGCCAGCGACACCGACGGAGCGCCTGGGGAACCTCCGGACGTCCCCGATCGATCGAAGCTCGGAGGCACGGGAAAGTTCTCGCTGCCTAGCTCGCTGCCGCTCGAAAGGATCGAGACTCGCTCGATCAGATTCCGGAGTTCCCGAACGTTTCCCGGGAACTTGAGGTCATATATGAGGAGGGTTCATATGACAACAGAAGTTCGTAGACTCTCGCTCCACGTTTTAGTCGCCGTGTGTCTAATGCTTGCAATCACCATTCCTGCTGAAGCTCAGATCGGCACCGGCAGCATCATCGGAGTAATTCTCGATAGTTCCGGTGCAGTCATTCCAGACGTTCAAGTCACCGTAACCAATGCTGACACTAACGTTCGCCGCAACACTGTGTCGACCTCGACCGGCGACTACTCTTTCCCCGGCTTGTATCCGGGGCACTACTCCCTGACCGCAAAGAAGGAGGGCTTTCAGGTCACAAGCGTACCGGCCTTTGAGCTGCAGGTCGACCAGAAGGGTCGCGTCGACATAACCCTGCAAGTCGGTCAAGTCTCGCAATCGGTTAATGTCGAGGCGACCAATCCCCTGTTGGACGCCGCCTCGGCGACGGTTGGGCAAGTCATTGAAAATCGCCGGGTCGTGGAATTGCCTCTCAACGGGCGCAATTTCCTTGACCTAACGACTCTGGCCCCGGGCGTGACTTTCACCAAGGACACCAACAATACTTTCGGGGAGATTCGAGAAGTCGGTCGCCGAATATCGGAGCAATACGCCGTGGGAGGCGCGCGAACTCAAGACACTAACTTCCTTCTCAACGGCGCCACCAACACCGAGCCTGACTTCAACACCTTTGCGGTGGTTCCCTCTATCGACGAAATTCAGGAGTTCAAAGTCCAGAGCAACTCCTACACGGCCGAGTTCGGTCGCGGCGCGTCGCAGATCAATGCCACCACCAAGGCCGGCACAAACTCCCTCCATGGCACAGCGTACGATTTCCTCCGCAATGATGCGCTCGACGCTCGCGATTACTTTGACGGCATCTTCCAGCCGGAGGGTTCTTCGAAACCCCCCTTCAAACGCAACCAGTTCGGCGCCACCACGGGAGGCAAAATCCTTCGCGACCGGGCCTTCTTTTTTGGAGCCTACGAGGCACTACGAGACCGCACCAGCAGCCTCTCCAACCTCACGGTCCCGACGGCCAAGGCGCGCACCGGTGATTTGTCGGACTACGCCGGCGTGAGCACCATCTACATGCCGCATGTTACGGAAACGGACGCATACGGCAACGGGATCATCGGCTACGCCGACGCGCCCGTGGACACCATTCCCAATACGATTCCGGCGGGTTGCTTCAATCCGAACCCCGGCACCAATGTGGCTTGGCCTGACAACACGATTCCTTCGAACTGTATCAACTCGGCGATGGGCAAGTTTCTTAACTCGCAGTACGTCCCTCAGCCGAACGTTTCCGGAGCCTTGGTCAACAACTATCGCGGCAGCCTCCTCAACCCGACGACCTACGACCAGCTTTCCGGGCGCATCGACTACAACTTGAATCCGAACATGAACCTCTTCGGCCGCTACTCCTGGGGTCGCGAGGATATGTCTAATCCAAGCCTCGTTCCGGGAGGCGGCAACGTTGAGTCGGTCAAAACCCAATCTTTAACCCTACACCATTCCTGGACGATGACGCCCCGCATGGTGAATGAGTTTCACGCCAGCTACCTGCGGCTGAATTCCGGCCGGTTGGGGAACCTCGCCAGCAAAGCGGACATCGGCACCGAGCTCGGCATCCCCGGCTTGTCCACTATTCCGCTGGATTGGGGACTGCCCAGCTTTGGCGGGGACGATCCTTACTGCTGCGTCGGTGAAGATGCCTTCGGTCACCCCCTCAAAAACACCGACAACATCTTCGAGTATGGCGATGACTGGTCCCTTAGCCATGGCCGTCACCTCATTAAGGCCGGCGCCAACCTGCGGCGAGAACAACTGAACGTCACAGCGCATAACATCGCCCGTGGATCCTTCTCTTTCAAGCGTGCCACCACCGCGGAGATCGGGGCTTGCGAGGAAAACTCCGAGACTCCCTGCCAGCCAGGGCTCAGTCTGGCAGCTGCCTTGCTTGGCATCAGCCGCGACTCCGAGGTTGCGGTCGGCGACTCTTACGTGCATCTCCGTCGCTGGGCGCAAGCTTATTACATCCAGGACGACTTTAAGGTGAACAAGGATTTGACCTTGAATTTCGGCCTGCGTTATGAGTGGTCACCTTACTGGTACGACACCAACGATGCTATATTGAATGTCGACCTCAGCACCAACCCGGTTACGGTGATCCGCCCCGGCACGGGTGACCCCTACGCCGGCTTTCCTCCGATTCGTTTGGACTCGAATCCCGATTCGCCCACCTATCTGCCCTTCATCCGTAGCAACAAATTCGGACGATCCCTGACCACTGCGGACAAGACCAACTTCGCCCCGCGCTTCGGATTTGCCTGGACTCCCTCGTGGGGAAATGGCAGGACCGTCATCCGGGGCGGTGCCGGCATTTTCTACTCACCGGAAGTCGCCAACCCGTGGTTTGACATGGCGCGTAGTGCGCCTCGTGCCTACAAACTCGTCCGCAAGAGCGACTACTCGGTCGTCGACCAGGTCTTCAACTCCACTTCCCTGGTCAAGACCCAACCCTCGATGCAAAGTATGGATACCCACTTGAACACGCCCCAGATCAAACAGTGGAGCTTGAGCGTCCAGCAGGAACTTCACGCCAACTATATGTTGGAAGCCGCTTACGTGGCCTCTGCTTCCACGCACCTTCCCCATTTGCTCGACTTCAATTGGACCATGCCCACCATGAATGGCGACCTGGTTGCTCAGCCCGTCAGGTACAACCAGGAACCCTATCCTGGACTCGGAGTTTTCAGCAACGTCTTTACGCACAACGACACCGCCAATTACAGCTCCCTCCAAGTCAAGCTCGAGAAACGCTTTTCTTCAGGGTTCTCTTTCCTCACTGGCTACACCTTCTCGAAGTCCCTGGATACCGCTTCCTCCACCCGTGACGGTGGCGCCGGCGGATGGGCGTTCCAGGGGACTCCTTCCGCGTTTGACCGCAGGCGGCTGGATTACGGCCCTTCGGTGTTCGACGTACGCCAGAACCTCGTCACTAGCGCTCTGTACGAACTTCCCTTCGGTCACGGAAAGCACTGGGGGCAGGGCTGGTCCGCTCCGGCGGACAAGGTCCTGGGTGGCTGGCAGATCGGCGGCATCAGCGTAGTGCGGGGAGGCTTCCCGGCCTCCTGCGTCGTCGACCTGGGCCCCGCGGTTGATAACGTCCCTTACGAACTCGACTACTGCAACCCCGCTTCGAATGTTGATCCCAATAGCGGCCCACGCACGATCCATCAATGGTGGAACCTCGCGTCGTACCGCATTCCTAACGATACAGAAGTCTTCGGTTACGCGGGTAAAGCTACGCTCCGTGGACCAAACTTCGTAACCTTCGACTTCAGTGCGATGAAGACCACGAACCTTACGGAAAAGCTGAAGCTACAATTCCGCTTCGAGGCTTTCAACCTATTCAACCATCCGGTGTTCAGCATCCCCCAACCCTACCTGGATTGGTACCCCGCGTTTGACTCTGCTGGACGCCCCATCCCCCAGACTCTCGGCAACTCCGACCTGGGCAGTTTCTACGGAACGATCAGCAGCACTGCCGCATCCATGCGTCAGTTGCAGTTCGCTCTGAAGTTACTTTGGTAGCTCGCAGACTTTCGTCACCTCACGCGGCCGGGGCACAGCAGATCGTGTCCCGGCCTTTCATTGGTGCGGCTCGCGATTTGGGGATTCATCTGCACCGCGGACGTTCGACGGCCAGTCGCGTGCGCTTCCACGCCTTAATAGGCAATTGCATCCGATGGTCGCCGATACGAGTATGGTGACCAGTCATCTCGCACCAGAAGGTTTGAGAAGCACATGGAATTCGTCGCGGACAGGCGAGTGTGCAGGCGCATGCCATTGCTCCTGCTCGCGTTGGCGATACTGGGGGCACGCTCCGGCTTACCCCTGGACGAACCGGAACTCAAAGCAATTTCCGCCGAGGATCTGTTTCGGAATGCCCAGGCCTCCGCACACCGGGGAGACCATGAGCAGGCGGAGAGGCTGTACCGGCAGCTGCTAACCGCACATCCCTTAATTCTCCCGGCACGCGTGAACCTTGGCCTGGAGTGCTATTGGCGGCACAAAAATCGTGAGGCCATCGACGAATTCCAAAAGGCCTTGAAACTCCGTCCGCGCGAGTACAGTGCCTTACTTTTCTCCGGACTAGCCTATCTGGATTTGGGTGAACACGATTTGGCACAGAAACAGTTGTTTACTGCAGCTCGGGTGGAAGATAGGGAACCGCTCTTGTTCTGGGCCTTGGGTAGCCTGGCGATGATTCACGGCGATGCCGATGACGCCGTCTACCTCCTGGAACGCAGCGTGGCGCTTGGTCCCGAGAGTGTGCCGAGCGTGTGGCTGCTGGGCCAAGCCTACGCTCGCCTGGCGTACCGTAAGGGAAAACAGCCCGAGGTGCCAGCCGACTACGCGGGTCTCGCAGAGAAGACACTGCAATGGCTGGAGAGTCGCCAACCGGATTCCCCGCCTGTTCATGTGCTCATGGGCGACGTGTTTGCCGCGCGCGATTTGACCTCCAAAGCCCTGACCGAGTATCGACGGGCTGAGCAACTGGATCCAAACTGGCCGGGCATTCACGTCATGATAGGCTCGCTCCTCGGTGCGCTGGGCCGATGGGATGAGGCTTTGGCCGAATTGCATGTGCAATTGCGGACCTCTCCTGACGACCCACGCACGTTGACTGAAAAGGGCAGCGTTCTTTGCCGCGCGGACCGGTACCAGGAGGCCTTGCCAGTTTTGCAGAAGGCCCTCGGCCGGGATCACAGCAACTACGAGGCTGCCTACCGCTTAGGCCAGGTCTATGTGAACCTAGGTGAGTACGCTTCGGCGCTTGAGCCGCTGGAGAGAGCCACGCACCTTGAGCCAGACAAGAGTGATCCCTATTACCTTTTTCACCGTGCCTACCGCGCATTGCAGCAACCGGAAAAAGCCGATTGGGCTCTTCAGCAGTTCAACCAGCGTAAAGGCGCGCAGCAGTGAGCTCGATTCTGAATGAATGGTGCAGCGGCCAAGCATTGCCATGCGCGGACCATAACGGCGAGCGTGCCGATAAAGGAGGCGCGCCAATGAAGGCACCAACCGTCCTGCTGATTCTCGAAGAGCTGCGGGATCTGGAGGTTTCCGGGACTTGGCTCCGCAGCATGGGGTACAAGATCCTGATGTGTAGCTCCCTCGCCCAAGGAATGAATTCCCTCGAAACCGAAAGCGTCTCGCTGGTGATCGTTAGCCAAGGTACGTCGGCATTCGAGGGCCGAAAGGTTCTGAAGCGAGCCCTTCAATTCCACTCCAAGGTTTCAGTTCTGGTTGTTGCTAGGGTGCTAGACATGCGCTGCTACCTCGAAGCCATGGATCTTGGGGCGATCGATTACCTGGAGAGGCCTGAACCACAGGGCATAGCGTGGGTAGTCGAAACGGAAGTGCGCCGTGCTGCGAGCGCTTGATTTACTGTTCGGGGTCGCTTATGCCGTACTTTGCAATCTTGTACCCTAGGTCGCTGCGAGAGATCCCGAGGCGGCGGGCGGCTTCCGCCTGCGCGCCGTTGGTAGACTTCAACGTTCTCAGGATGAGCGTTTTCTCGACCTCGGCCAGGAAGTTACGAAGGTCGTTAACCTCGGGCAAGACATCCGCCAGTGGCACCGACGGAGCACCTGGGGAGCCTCCTTGCGCCCCCGATCGATCGGAACTTAGAGGCACGGGGAAGTTCTCCGCGCCCAGCTCGCTGCCGCTCGAAAGGATCGAGGCCCGCTCGATCAGGTTCTGCAGTTCCCGGACATTTCCCGGAAAGTCATACCGCTTGAGCTTCTCGATCGCTTGCGGGATGATGGTTCGCTTGGGGAGCTTGAGTTCCAGGGCCGTCTGTCGCAAGAATAGTTCTGAAAGTGTGGCAATGTCCTCCCGTCTCTCGCGCAGAGGAGGAATGGCAATCGGCACCACCGCCAGCCGATAGTATAGGTCCTGCCGAAATAATCCCTCGCTTACACGTTGCGCCAGGTCCCGGTGGGTAGCTGCCAGCAGACGCACATCCACTTTCCTGGGCTGCGTACTTCCAACTCGCACTACTTGGCCGTCGGTGACCACTCGCAGGAGCTTTGCCTGTGCGGCCGGTGACATCTCTGCGACTTCGTCGAGGAAAAGGGTTCCTTGGTGCGCAGCCTCGAAGAGTCCCTGGCGGTATTGGTGGGCGCCGGTAAAGGCTCCCTTCTCGTGGCCAAAGAGCTCGCTTTCGAGCAGCGTCTCCGTGAACGCCGCGCAGTTTACGGCCACGAAGGGCTTGGCGGCCCTGGGGCTGTTCTTATGGATGGCCCGAGCCACCAATTCCTTGCCAGTGCCTGTCTCACCGGTGATCAGGACTGTGACGTTGGTTGGCGCTACCCGCCCGATCAACTCTCGCACGGCCTGCATAGCAGCGCTTGAGCCATAAATCTCAGGCGAACCCTCCAGGTGAACCACGATGTCTTTCAGGAGGACGTTCTCACGCCGCAGCCGAGTGCGCTCGCAGGCACGGGAGACCGCCGCTCGCACCACCTCGGGCTGAAACGGCTTCGTGATGAAGTCAAAGGCCCCTTGCCGCATGCTCTCCACCGCCAGATCGACGGTGGCAAAGGCCGTGATGATCACCACGGAAACGGTGGGATTGGCCTCGATCGCTGTAGCCAGCACCTGCAGACCGTCCCCGTCGGGCATCTTCTGATCCGTGAGGACCACGTCGAAGTCCTCAGCCACCAGAGCCTTTCGGGCCTCCTGCACCCCCGCGCACTCTGCGACCTCATGTTGGTCCTGGCGCAGGTTGAGCGCCAATACCCGGCGTGTATGCGGCTCATCATCCACAATCAGGATTCTGCCCATAATGTCTCGCCACCCACGATTTACGATTGGAAAATCGCCGACACCGCGCCGGTCCTACCGATATGGCCCGGCGCGACTTGGCCGGAACTTCCGTGCGGGACCTCCGGTAATCTGTGTGTTCCGATGGACATGGCAGCAAAACTCACTCCTGGCCCGAATTCGAACCTGCCGCAGGAACGGTAAGCGAAAAGCATACGCAATCCGGGTTATTTACCGAGAGAGATAGGTCACCACCATGGGCGCGGGCGATATTGCGGGCGATGGCAAGCCCGAGCCCAGTTCCCTGTGGCTTGGTGGTGAAAAACGGCTCGAATATCCGCGCCATGGTCTCGGGCGGAACCGCTGGCCCGCGGTTTTCCACGTCAATCCGAACTGAGCTCTCGCCATCCGCCACTCCCCGCAACTCCACGCCGCCGTCAGGTGAGGACGCCTCGACCGCGTTCATTACCAGATTCACTAGCGCCTGCTGCATTTGCCCAGCGTCGATTTCCGCTTCCAGTCCGCCCGTCGCGTGGGTGCGAATGGGAACTCCCCGCTCAGCGGCGCGGGGCCGGCAGACATCCGCCACGTAGCCCAACGTATCGTCAAGCGCAGACAGCGTCTTTTGCAGGCCGCGCGGGCGCGCGTACGCAAGGAAATCAGTCGTGAGCTTTTCGAGCCTGGAAGCCTCTTTGCCTGCGATCTGAAACATCTCCTCCCGGTCGGAAGAACTCAGCCCCTCCCGGTTCGCCGTTGACAGGGCGCTCACAATAGCGGAGACCGGATTCCGGATCTCGTGGGCAATGGCGCTCGAGAGCCGTCCTACCACCGCGAGTCTTTCCTCTTGCAGCAGCCGCCCCCTCGTTTGTTCCAGGTCTGATAGACTCTGCGCGAGCCGCGCCTCCTCCTGGTGGAGGTGATTGACCAGGAGCCAGACCAACACTCCCACCACCGCATAAATAAGTGAGATAGTTCCGGCCTCAAAGAATTCTCCCACCCGCGCCTGTGGGTGGTGCAATCCGTAATACCAAACCCAGAAAAAGTTGATGAAGTCGACCCCTCCGATTACGGCCAGCGTCGGTAGCAATGCCAACCGGAACGCGGCGACGAGAATGGGGCCAACCATGAGAATGAAGTATTGGGTGTCCTCGCGATTGGCGGTGTCTGCGAGCACCAACGCCAAGGCTATGTTCAAGATGATCGAGCCCCAACTTAGGACGGTAATGCCGTGTGCACTGAGCGGTTGCGTCCGCGCCACCAGCCAGAACAATTCGCCACCTTGCGCAAGAAGAGCCCCGGTAAGGGTCGCGATCAAAGCGGCAGAGGGTACACCCCAATGAGAGGCAAACAATGTGTGAAGCAGCAGTAGCGTGGCCAGGATGAACAGGTTGAGGATGATGAAAATTGATTCCTGCTTCTTGAAAGAATCAAAATCCGAGGCCAGGAACACCGATTTGGATTGGGGTCGTCGAAGCACCGAGAGCTAGCTTAGCACGGCTCTCTGGGACAGCATAGCTTTCGAAAGGGTGGCTTTCGAAAGCCTGACGGATGCGCGTCAACCATTTTCCGTGGCGATAGTGGCCTGCCGCGTGCCACGCGTCGTTCGGGTATTCGAGCGAGGGTTGGAGCGCTGGCAAGCGTGCGTCCCGCCAAGATACAGAGATTGAGGTGCGCTTGAGCGTTGGAGTGGGATTTGAAAAAGGGATGAGAAGGCAGATCAACGCCGGAAAGATAGAAGCTCTCTGTAAGCGATGTGCGCCACCGAGGGCCGAGACCGTAATTCAGTGGCCCCTCGCGGTTTCAGGGTATCGGCCTCCGTCATACGGCAGATGTCGCGTACTTAAAGGCGCCGCCACTTGCACATTCCACCCCTTCGCCAATGGCTTGATTCTTGGTTGTGGCGTCACAAGGTTCCGCCATTGAGAACTGGTTGCGAAGCTGGTTGAACCCGGAACTTGCCACCGAACCGTTCCCGTTGTTGTGCGCAGGAGGTGAGGTGGCCTCGTCGTTACCAAAACAGCTTCCGCAAGGTCTACTAACTGGCAAACGCTCATCTGGGTCATTGGACATAACCCAGTCAAGATGCAAACATATCGCGAGCGAGCCAAAAATCACCGCAAGCAGAAATGAATTGTCTACGGAAAGCGACTTTTCCAAAATATAGCCGGTGAAGAACTGAACTCCACTTTCCGCTCCTTCCCACAAGCCGATACCGAACGCGAAGGAAAGTGCAACCCAGACCCCTCTCCAGACTGCGGCTTCTCTGCTGGAGATATCGTGGGGGCGGCGGTGAAAGACCCCAGATCCAGGACTAGCATCACCAGGAAGAATACTGTTAGCAGCGCCATCCAGACTAAGTTGTCCATGGCCCCTCCCTGGAACAACTTCTCGCGGGTTGGTCGTAGGTTACAGAACTGGCGGGCATGTCGGCTTGTGGGCAGACACTGTTTACCAGCGAAGGCACCAGAGTTGTGTGGCGACCGGTCCGCCAGCCAACGGCGGGGTACGGCGCTCTTGCTTTAGACCACTTCGAGCGCCTCCCGCCGCGGGGGCGAATCGTACGTGTGATATCACTTCCCCAGACGCAGGTTATTCGTGAGGGAAAAGTACGTAGCTGCGAACGTGGCGTCGTTTCCCGCCCTGGTCTTGTCCAGGGGGGAGTTCACTACACCTTCCAGAGTCACATGTCCGTTTTTGACGATAATGTGGATCGACGGCAGCGCCGTGGTCGCGTAGTGGACGAAGAACGGGTCGTTATATATTGCACGAGCGATGGCCAGCCGCACCTGGTCGTCATAATTCGAGACGGGCAGAACCTCAAGGTCGTTCTGGACCTGGGACACACCCTTGACGTAAGCCAGGAAGTTCCCGATGTCAGACTTCTTGAAGGGATCAGTCACCTGGCCACCCACCGTCAGCACGCCGCTTTCGGCCCGCAGTTCGAGGTTATCGAAGATGCTGTAAAACGGGTAGGTGACGATCTCCTTGCGAGCCTTTTCGACGATCTGTCGGTCGGTCACATCCTCGGCATGCACCGTGATATGCCCGATGACTTGGGCGACATCGTCAACCTTCTGCGCGGCCCGCTCGGCTGCCTGCTTCACACCCACGCTGTCGACTGCCCCGGTGAGCGTCGCAATGCCACTGCTAAACGCTACCTGTACGTCGCCGTGCTGCGGAACCTTGGCGTGATAAAGCTTGTTCTGGATTTCAGCAACGATCTGAGCGTCAGTTGCGCGGTCTTCGGCTTCTAACGCCGGACCGGCACCTAATGCGAAAACGAAGGGAATAGCGAACAGCGACAGCGTACGCATATGAGTATCCTCCTGGGGGCTTTCGCCTTGAAACGGGGCGGCCGTGAATCGCGTCGTCCCGCGTTTCTGTCCTTGCCTCACGCACACCTGATTGCAATCGAGGAACCACAGTCGCAAGACTCTGAAAACAAATAAACTGACAACGGGGGACTCACGGTCCCAGGGCGCGGTGTCTAAATCTTCAGACATCCCAAGGCTAGAGGTGTCCAAAGTTTTTGACCGCGAGGAGCACGCCATTGCCCTGGGGTGCACTCCACTGGCGGATCCGCTCTTGGTGTTCTGGAATTTGGGCCTGCGGGAGAAGTTTTCGAAGATCAATCAATGAGGTGGGTATTCCGATGAAGGTGGTCAGTGATTCCGATTTGATCCCGGTCACTTGTTCCGAGGTGAAGGCGGTCGTT
>PMYF01000268.1 GCA_003171295.1 Acidobacteriota bacterium
CCCGTTAATATGAGAAGTAATCTGAGGTCATAAGGAGGTCACTATGATCCAACTGCGTCGAATGATGCTGGAGGAATTCCAGCGTCGGGGCTACTCCGAGATCACAACGCGCAATTGCCTGTGGGTTGTGGCGAACTTCGTCCAGCATTTCCGCAAGTCTCCGCCTCCGCTTGCTATTGCCTTCCGCTTCCGGCGTTAGAGTCGATGCTTGCAACATTTTCTTTGCCGTCATCACTGATCGTTATTAGGACCAATTGCTCGGCCAGCGCATGACTCCACCCTTCGGCAAGTTCGTTGTTGTTCAGCTTTACGGAGTACTTTGGCGCCGAACATCCATGGACCCTCAGGGTATAATTCCGCGTTGCCGGTGCGTACCCGCCGCGAGCGTTGCGAGCGTTGATCGTGATGATGACCTTTCCGTCTTTATCGATACAATCGTACTTTGTCGTGCAATACTTGTCTTGTTCGTACCCATACTCGCCGTCATCCTCGAACAACGTAAACGACGAACTTCCGCTTCCAGGGTAGATATCCAGAATCAGCGGATTCAGCGGCTTTTCCGACGAATACTGCATCACCGGGCCCATAGGTATGATGGCGCCGGCTTTGATGAAGACCGGAATCTTTTCCAACCCGGCCGCATAAGTGATGGTTCCTCCTCCTCCAAATAGGGTTTTTCCGTCGGCATAATCGATCCACTGCCCGGAAGGGAGAAACACATTTCGAGAAGAATGTCCGTCCAAGACGGGGGCAACCAGAATGAAGGGCCCTAGAAGCCATTCGTCGCTTATGTTTTCGGTTCCGGCTTCGCAGTCAGTCTCGAAGGGTAAGGTGCGCATCATCGGGCACCCATTCTGACTCGATTCGAAGTTAAGGCTGTAGATATACGGAAGGAGCTGGTAACGCCTCTCCAATGCGGTCCTGCAAACACGCGTGATGTCACGTGGCCGGATATAGGGCGCGTGATCTCCTTCTCCATGAGCCCAGGCAAAGGGGATGAACATGCCCGCCTCAAACCAGCGGGCATAGACATCGTCGGGCGCAACACCCATCCACCCTCCAATGTCGTACCCAACATCGGAATACCCGGACATGACCAGGTTCAAAACGCCCTTGGTGTGCGTCTGCAACCCAGCAAACGTCGGCTCTGAATCGCCCGTTGAAGTCCAGCCATACCGCTGGGAGCCGGCTGACCCTGGCCGGCAGTAGCCGATCATTCTCGACTTGGTCTTCACCCCGCCCTCGTAATTGGCAGCACGATTCATTAACTGCTGGAAGTAAGCCAAGGCGTAGATATTGTGCATCTCTTCCACAGAGCGCCGGGGATTGGCGAAATAGGGGAAGAAGGTGTTCGCGGGATCAGGCACATAATCAAGCTCGCCAAAATCCAACATTCCGTTCCAAACGCCGCTTTGCAGCGGACCTGCCCAGATGGTATCGAAGGTAACGTCGCTTGCCGCAGGATTAAAGAAATCGATCTCACTGAAGGTCCTGCCAATCCCATTGCCGTTGTGAAGTGCGGCTTTCCCACCTTCATCAACGATCATACCCTTGGGGCTCAGTTTATCCAGAGCTGCCCACTGAGCGGATTTCTCATACGCCCAAGGCATTCCAAAACCAGCGGTAATTCTCACGTGATAATCGTTCCACATGCTCTCCACGAAGGCTCGCGTAAACGTGGCAGGATTCACGTCGTCGTAATAGATGGCATCGATAGGGAGATGATGATTACGCATATTACTGGCGATGTTCGTCGCCCATTGGCTCGATCGATCATTCGCCGCTCCACCTTGATGGTAGCCGAAGGTCCATTTCGGCAACAGCGCCGGGCGGCCGGTCAATTCCGTGTAGCGGTTCACAATCTGCTTAAAGGAGGGGCCGTAGAAAAGGTAGAAATCCATTTCACCGCCGTCGGCGGAAACGGTTATTCGGCCGGTGTTGAATTGCCCCATGTCGAATTTGGAACGCCACCAGTTGTGCAGGTAAATGCCATAGCCGGAACTGCTCCAGTACATAGGGATGCTCTTGTATCCCATCAAGCCGGTGGTTTGATCCTGGTAGTCGGTGTCCACGTTCCAGATATCCATGAGCGTTCCACGCTTGTCGATATCATTCTTTTTGTCTCCAAAGCCATAAACGTGTTCATCGCTATGGAGATCCCACACTGCCCTGGGCCGGGTAAAATCAATCCGGTAGTTACCGATCATGGTGTGTCCTGTGCTGTCGCAGACCGTCAGCTTCAGTGGGTTGCGCGTGAATACGAGTTTGAGTTTTCCCGTATCGATGGCATCCGGATCTGAACTTCGGTTGTGAGCACCGGGCCATTCGGAATCGGGTTTGATCACCGCGTATTCGGGGTTACGGTCGTTGAGAAAGACTCCCTGAGGGCCGACCCTGATCCGGATCACATCGTCCGCCAACAAAACGACTCTTACCTGGTTGCTGCCCTCAGAAATGGTCATTACGCTTGCCGCAGCCGAAGCTTTTAGGCTGATGAGGGCGAGGCATAGAACCGTCAAGTAAACTACGCGCAACGTTCTCTGTCTGTCCATGGACCGATACCTCTTCTTCCTTGACTATGGTTGGGTCTTGGTAGTTTAGAGCCCGGCATCATCTCGGAGGATTTCGAGCAGTCACGTGAATGCCCTGGCTGGTAAGGGTTGTGTCGCGAAGCCTTCTGACGATACCCTATTCGGGTGCGTCCGGAGCACTGCTGAGGAATCACAGACGGTCCGTTCATCGGGCACGGGCAAGAATCGATGCACAGGAATTCTTGCTCGTGCCCTTAGATCGTCCAGACACAAGTTCCCGGTGTCGCGCTTACTAAAACGAAAGCCGCAAGCTAAGCTGCATGGTCCGTGGAGGCCGCGCCGAGGTAATCTCCCCAAAATAGGCAGAAGAAATATTCGCTGAGTACCCGGCCCATTGAGTGTGATTGAATATATTGAATGCCTCCGCGCGTATATCCAGCTTGGCGGCGTCGCGATACACCGCCACGGTTTTGGCCAGCGACATGTCCCAGTTGTTAACGCCCGGGCCGCGCATAATCCCCCGTCCCGTCGTGGCCAGGGTTCCCCGGTCCGGAATTGAGAACGCCGCGGTGTTGAACCAATGGGTAACGGACCTCTGACTATTGGGCAAGGCCCAATTCCCGGCCACCACGGCGCGCTGCCCAGCGGAGTAGCCGAAGCCCGCCCGGTCCTCCCCTGCTGACGGCGTGACCGGGAAGCCGGTCTGAAGGGCGAGGATTCCCGACAAGCTCCACCCACCCAGAACATGACCCGCGAAATTCTTTTGCTTTTTCAACCAGGGAAGCTGATAGATGAAACTCGCCATAAAGCGGTGCGCGACATCAAAGTTGTCCGGGCCGTACATACCGTTCGAGTAGAAGGGATAGTAGGGGTTAGGGTCCTCGGGGGCGAGGTCTTCGTTGCAGTTGTTGAGGGATTTCGACCAGGTGTAATTCGCCGTGAAGCCCAGACCGGAGTGGAAGGTCCGGTCCAGCATAATCTGCAGCCCGTGATAGTTCCCATTGAAGCTCTGCTCCCGGTAATTGACCGTGGCATAGCCCGGGTAGGGACGCAGGAAGTCAGCGCTGAGGTCTCCACTGGAGGCGCCAGCACTGAGGGGGCCCAGGTTGAAATCCCGGGTGCGTTCGCCGTGAACGCTGTGCGTTCCCGAGTAGCCCACCTCCAGCACCGTTCCCTCGGCCAGGGTGCGTTGGATGTTCAGGTTCCACTGTTGAGTGTAAGGCACGGGCTGATGGGGATCCATGCCGGCTACTTGCAGGGGCAGGTTAAAATCCTCGGTCGATCCCCCCCCGGGATTGCTTAGTGTCGTGTTGAGCAACTGCAATTGCTCGGCGAATGGCGGATTGGATGCGAGCAGAATGAAAGCATCCAGACTCTCACGGGCGTAAAAAATTCCGTAACCCCCGCGGATGGCCGTCTTGCCTCTTCCGGAAACGTCGTAGGCAAAGCCCAGGCGCGGCGCGAAGTTCCAGGGATTCCAAACCCAGTAATTCTTAGGATTGACAATCCCGTTGTACCGGTCTCCGCCGCTGCTTATGGGGATCGTACCATCGGGCAGCACCGTCACCGCCTTGGCCGGGTCGAAGGCCTGCGGCAGGAAGACCCGGTAACGATTATTAGGTTCGTAGGCGGGAGGAATGCGAGAGTAACGCAGGCCCAGGTCGAACGTCAGGCGGTGGCTCACTTTCCAGGTGTCGTCAAGGTATAACTCCAGCGTGTTGCGCCGGCTGTCGTTGAAGGAAACCGCGGTCGCCTCGCTGTAGCTGGCGGCTTGGCCCAGTAAGAAGTCCCCAAAGTCGTCGCCGCTAAAGCGCCCGTCGAAAGCGAAGCTTCCAAACACATCGGTATTGTCCGGCTCGAATTTCCTCTCGTGAGAAAAATCGACTCCGGCCTTCAAAGTGTGGTTCCCGCTAATCCAAATCAGGTTGTCCTTGACGTCGTAGATCGACTGGAAGTTGCTCCACGGCGATCCCGGCTCAAAGCCGGCATAGTTGTTAAAGATAATGCTGGGAGCCACGTCAGGTATCTTGCTCAAATTCAGATCTTGGAGGGGATAATTGGCCGTCGTGATAGGAACCAGCGTGGGAATGTTGATATTGTTTCCCGCCCGGGGAAACTCCGGGGTAAGGTCCACGAAGCGTAGAAACATGCGGGTGAAACCCACCTCGTTGGTAAGGGTGGGGCGGAAGGTGGAGTAGAAGTTAACGACAGTGTTATTGGCAGGATCTTTTTCTGAGTACGTAAACCAGTTATATCCAGGATCGACATAGTTATGAATGCTGACGTCCTGGCGCACATAGCGGGCAAAGATTCGGTTGCGCTCATTGAAGTTATGGTCAATCCGATAGTTCTGCTTGAGCCAGTTGGTGGCGTTCGGTCGATCCACCGTGTAGTTGTCGCCGATCTCGTCGCTGTAGTTGGTGGCAGGATATAGCGCCGCGTAAGCCTTAGCATTGGGATCGATGCGCTCGGGCGGAATGACATTGCCCTCAAACGGGTTACCCGTCTGCGGATCGATGATGGGCTGGCCGAGTGCACTGAAATCGCCGTTACGATAGGCCATCTCTGGGAGTACGGCCAGAAAGTTGTCGCGGCCGCGCACCGTCCGGAGGGAAACGAAGGCATAGAAGAAGGTTTTGTCATGGCCGTTGTAGATGCCCGGTATAACTACCGGGCCGCCGAGCCCGCCGCCGTATTCATTGTAGCGGAGGAAAGGTTTGACGGGCGCAAAGAAGTCCGTACCATTGAGATGGTCATCCTGGTGATACCAGGACGCGGAACCGTGCAGGGTGTTGCTGCCCGATTTGGTGATGACGTTGAATTGGGCGCCGGTCCCCATTCCGAACTCCGCGCCGTAGTTGCCGCGCAGGACGCGGACCTCTTCCACCGTCTCCATATTGGGGGTCAGTGCCGTGTTATAGTTGCCCCCCGTGTCGACGTTATACCCGCCATCCAGCAGCCATACGCTTTGCGTATCCCGCACGCCGTTTACGGAGTAGTTGTTGCCGTCCGTTTCGTTGGGGTGGGCGGCGTTGACACCGGGGACGAGCATGGCATAGCCCATGACATTCCTCCCCAAATTGGGGAGTTGCATTACCTCTGGGCTGTTCAACACAGTACTGGTAGCCGCGGAAGCGGTATCCACCGCCACGAGCGGCGCCACCACCGTGACCTGTTGGGACATTCCCCCAACCTGCATGCCGAAGTCAACCCTACGCCGGTCGTTCACGCGAAGCACAATATCCGTCACGACCGCCTTTTTGAATCCCTTCAGCTCGACCGAAGCTTCGTAACGGCCGATGGGCACCGGCGTGATCGTGTAGTTTCCGGACTCATCCGTGTTGACGCGGTGGACCCGATTAGTGTCCAGGCTGCGCAGTTGGACCTCAACACCAGGGACCACAGACGCACTTTGATCCAGTACAGTCCCGTAGATGGAAGCATCAACCTCCTGGGCCAAGGATTTATCAACGGAAAGCGTCAGAAGTGAGAAAGCAAAAAGCAAGGAGAAATATACACAGTAGTTATAGCGTGATTTCATTATGATACTCCTCATAGAACTGCCGGGTCACATCCCCCGTTCTCTGCAACCGGGCGAGGGGGTCGATTGAACCGACTGCTACCAGTTTTCGGCTGATTATTTACTACTTTGCTTTGTAGTCAAATGATTTTCCCAACAAAACTCAGCGGGGCGTGTTTTCACGGACATTCTGACGATTAAAAGGGAGTCTTTATGGCAGTTCGAAGGAACGGCATGGCAACGGGGGTAGGGGACGGGAATTCCGAAACGCTTTCCGTGGGGAGGGAAGTGGAGTACCTTACAAGCCGTTATTTGGCGAATTCCTTCAAAGAGGGATGCGAGGTTGATCTCCGTATTCATACAGACCGGAGACCTCAGGCACGCGGTTGCGGAATTATGTGCCGATGAGGAGGCATTATGAATAGAAGGCAACTTCTTCGCTCGGCGGCGGCGCTGCCTGCTTTGGGGACGGCGTTCTCAGTTGCGGCGGCCCAGCAGAAGCAGATGAAAATCACGGGCGTCGAGACGGACCTGCTGAAGCCCCCTCCCGGTCCACCCATTTACGATGCGCTCCAGACCTTGGATGTGGACAAAGGCACAGTGGTCCTGAGGCTTCGCACCGATGCGGGAATCACCGGGTGGGCCAGCAGCTCGTTCGGCAACCGCGGCGAAGGCGCGCGCGTGGTCCAGACCATCCTCGAGTACGAGGTGAAACCCGTAATCATGGGAAAAGACCCCGCGTTTCCCCGCCGCATCCGCGCCGAACTGTGGAAGGCGATGAACTATCACGGAGTGACCGGCGTGGCACAGTTTGCCATGGCTGCCACCGACATCGCCTTGTGGGACATTCTCGGCAAGAACGTCGGGCTGCCGGTCTACAAGATGCTAGGCGCCTACCGAGACCGCATGCCGGTCTATTCGATGTGCGGCTGGTACTATGACAACTACGCGGATCTCTCCCACTTTAAGCGCGAAGTCACCGATGCCGTCGAGCAAGGCTATAAGGCGGTAAAGATTAAAGTGGGCAAGTATTCTCTGGACGACGATGNNGATGCCAATCAGGTGTTCGATCACAAAGAGGCGTTGCGGCGCGGGAGGGTGTACCAGGAAATGGGCTGCTTCTGGTTCGAGGAACCCCTGCCACCCCACGACATGGAAGGCTTCGCCCGGCTGGCCCAGGCGTTGGACATGCGTATCGCCACGGGTGAAAACCTCAATACGAAGTATGAATTCGCTGATCTCATCGCGAGGCGGGGGGCCGATATCGTGCAGCCTGACAACCGCCGCGCCGGTGGCGTTACCGAATGGATGGAAATTGCTGCTATTGCCGATGGCTATGGGGTGGACGTGGCCAGCCACGGAGGCGGTTCGACCAACCTCAATATGCTCCTGGCCATGCCCAATGCGATCTACATGGAAACCGGCGGCCCCTGCAAGATGATTGACGGCGAAGTCCCCGCGCCCGAAGAACCCGGCATGAGCAGCGAGGTAAGCGCCGAGGAAATCCGTAAGTACAAAGTGGGATGATCTGAAAAAGAGCAGGCAATTTTCGCCCGTGGGGATCAGGAGTAACCCAATGAACAACCCTTCGCAGAAATGGCAATCTGCCCCCAGTCTGGGACGCCGAGCCTTCTTTCAAGCCGCACTGTGGACCACGGTTGCAGGGGTGGGCTCGGCTGTGCAGGGAAGTTCGCCCCGGCAGAAACGAGACCAGCAGAGCTACCGGGAATCTCTGGAAACACCGATTGTGGCGCGCCATCAGGTGGTCGTAGCGGGCGGTGGTCCCAGCGGCGTAATCGCGGCCCTTGCGGCGGCACGCAGTGGTGCGGACACACTTTTGCTGGAACGATACGCCTTCCTGGGTGGCAACGGCACGGCCGGGCTGATGACCTGCTACAACGGGTTCCGCAACCAGCGGCCGCCCGAAGCGCTGCAAACCGTAAAGGGTATTCCTGCAGAGTACATCGCCGAACTGGTGAGGCTGGGCGGCGTGGCAGACACATCTAACTATGAAATGACGTTGCCCCACGACGTCCGCAAGGGAGATTTGCCCTACGCGGTCCCCTTCGATGCCGAGGTGGCCAAGATTGCATCCTTGAACCTCATCAAGAAGGAGGGAGTCAAACTCCGCTTGTACAGTTGGGTCGTCGCGCCGATGCTCGATGGCTCGCGGGTGACCGGCGTCATCGTCCACTCGAAGTCAGGGCGACAGGCCATCATTGCGGATGTGGTGATCGACTGCACGGGTGATGGCGATGTCGCCGCCGCCGCCGGCGCGCCGTTCATGAGCCCCGCAGCCACCGGCGATCGCATGGCGATGACCCTGATGTACAGGCTCGGCGGGTTACCCTCCAGTGTAAAAGGCCCGTTTGACGGAGTGCGCATCGGCGATCAGGTTGTGAGGTGGGGGCCAGCAGTCCCAGGCGACGGCCTCAATGTCGAAACCTTGACCAAAGCCGAGGTCACTTCCCGCTTGGAGGTCTGGGACGAGGTTCAGGAGGTGCGAAGAAAGCCCGGCATGGAGTCGCTCTATCTCGCGCAGACAGCCACCGGTATCGGAGTGAGAGAGACCCGCCGGATCATCGGCGAGTATGTCGTCACTGAACATGACGCCACCGCAGGCAAGCGCTTCCCGGATGTGATCGCCATCAGCTCCAATCCGATGCCCGACTTTCGCGGCGCGCGGTATTTCTTCCGCCACGAAGGATTCGACATTCCTTATCGCTCGCTGGTCCCCCAGAAAGTGGAGGGTTTGATTCTCTCCGGACGCTGCATTTCCTGTGAGCAAGCGCCATTCCAGTCAGCGCGTTCTATGGCGCCGGCAATGGCCATTGGGCACGCGTCCGGCTGCGCGGCTGCCCTGGCTGCCACCCAGAGAGTGCCGCCGCGCGAACTTGACGTTAAGGCACTCCAAAAGCTGCTCGTGAGTCAGAAGGCCGAACTGCGTTTTTAGGTAAATCCCGCGCGCCATTCTTTTGCGGGGAGAGAAGGTACCGGTTGTGGTCCGCAATAATTCCGGCCCGTGAAGATCGTGAGCTACATTGAGTGGCCCTTAACAATGTCAAGAGCTCACTCCTAAGTTTCTGAAACGCATGCGATGCAAATTTAGTGAGAGACAGTTTGAGAACGCCCACCTGCTGCCGAAAGGCCGCAAGCTCCAATCTGAGATCATGCCGAGAGAGGACGAATGCGCCGAATCAAGCAAGGAAAGGCGGGAGAAGCCGGGTCATCGAAACAGTTTACACGACTGATTCAACCAGAAGGCCTCTGTTCGCAAGCCGCTGATTCTGCGAGGCGTGTCGATTTTGAGGACACACAGATGCCGCTTTGCGGGATTCCAGATTCCCACCACTCTGCGCGAGCCCTGGCAGTCGCGCGGCCTAGCGCCTGAGTAGAAGCACGCGGATATAGCAACCCCCCCGCCATGCCTGCGCAAGGCTCCGGTTTATATGACATTGGCCAAGCCGGAACATTTGGATGATTAAGTGTCACAGGCCCGAAACCGCATTCGAAGGAATTGCTCCTAGCTCGTCGGTATGTAGCGATCGATCCGGGAGTCAGCCGGTTTCCCAAGCACTTTGGCGTTACTCGCGATCAATCCCAGCGAGTGCTATGCCATCACAAACTTCCTCGAAGGGGACTTGAACGAA
>PMYF01000137.1:0-2539 GCA_003171295.1 Acidobacteriota bacterium
GCTGGGCGCGCTGTTGCTGCTGTTTATTCTGGGCTTGCGGCTGTTGTTGTTGACGCGCCTGCGGTTGGGTCTTTTGCTGCTGTTCGTGCTTCTTCTGGTCTTGCTGCGGTTGTGACTGGGCGTTGGCCGGTATGCTCATCCCCACCAACGACACCGCGCTGAACATAGCCGCCATCACTACCCGGTTCAAGATACTAGCTTTCACGGCACACCTCCTTCTTAGTAATCCGATCGCTTCGTGGGATGCAGCTTAAAAAGAGAGGTCACGCGGAGTCTGACAAACAGGATGGAACCAATAATCACTTGTTTCTGTTGCCGTCCGCCTCCCACCAGATCCTGGCTAGCAACTCGGAGTACAATTCTTATACCCTAAGGTCGTTGGGCGTGTCTGTTCAGCATGGCTCACGTATATGTCCTGAATTGCTCATTCCGGCTGATGAAGGGGAACTGCCGTTTAGGGCCAGGGACTGAGGGGGTGGTGCCCAAGAGGCTCGACGACTAGTGGCTGACAGGCAGGCAGCCGCGGCTGGAGAAGACAGGCGGCCGGTTATTCAAGTATGCGCGGGACGACTGCCGGTGTCAGTGGGGTGAAGCCGAGATGCTGACAGGGGCAGAATTAGTAAAGAAAGAAATAGCGGNNCCGGCCACGCAAACCACCATGCCCAGGCCGCACAGTCGGCCAGGATGCCGCGCCCGTGATCTTCGCCGCGCGCTGGATCACCCCGGAATCAACCGTCAGTCCTACTCGCGAGATGGTCTGGAAGTAAAGCTCATCGCCGGCGATCTCGACAAGCATGAATGTCCGGTCCTGGTCATACCCGGCTGCGGTCAGATTCGTCTTCGTCAGGTTGCCCTTCCGCAACTCGCCGGAAGCTCCCTCGGTGAAATAGATGATTCCATTCTGCGGCTTCACACGCTCATAAATGTGCTCGTGTCCGGCGAAGACCACCTGTACCCCGTATTTTATGAACAGGGGCTCCAGCAGAAGGCGGAGTTCGACCGAAGAGCCATGGAAGGACCCGGAAGAATAGAGTGGGTGATGGAAATAGCAGATTTTCCAATCCGAGCCTGAGTTCTGCAATTCCTTTTCCAGCCACGCGAGCTGCTGTGGGGTCATGTAATTGCTGTCCAGGGCGAAGAAGCGGACGTTGCTTTTCTTGTATGTGTAATATTGCTGCCCGTTCATGTTGAATAACTTGTAGAACCGCTCGTTGGAGATGTCGTGGTTGCCGAACACCGCGTAGAATTTTACGCCCGCATCGAGCAAGGCCTTGTAGGGCAGCTCGAACTTGTTTTGGTAGTCAATCGGATCTTTCCCGCCGATGAGGTTGTCGCCCAGCATGAGTACAAACTCAAAGGGAAATTTGGCACGATAGGCAAGCATCTGCCCGGCCACTGCATATTGCTCCTTCCCTCCATTCCCCATGTCGCCGATGGCCGCGAAGCGCACCGAGTTCGCTTTCAGCGGCAGGGTCATCTCTTGGGCATTGAGCGACACGCTTATTGCGGCGAGAGCAACACAGGAGATGAAAGCGGAGCGGCGCATAGTCAGCATAGCAGAAGGCCTCAAGGAATGGCCTTCGGGATGAGATCCACAATCAAACCCGCTTTACTGTCCTTCAACGCCAGGTCGCGCCCGACGAACCGATACGCCAGCTCCGGCGGCAATTCAGGCAGCTTGAGCATTAAAGTTGGCGGCGTGGTGGTTACCGGGGTATCGTCCGGGAACACGTCGTTCACATGCATAGGGACGACCTTGAACGGGGTGTCCTGTTGNNCTCAGCCGCCTCGTGAGTGAAGATGTCACCCTGATGTGCGTCGCGGCGCGCATCAACAATTTTCCTGGCCAGCGCCTGCTGATATTCGACAATCTGCGCCGGGTCCTTCGTAGGCTTCAGGGTCGGCAGTGAAGCCTCCAGGGCTTTCTGCATCTTGACGTATACCCGGACGCGGTCGGTGAATTCCTTCAAATCGCGCGCCTCCTCGCTGTCCTGCGGCACCCGCGCCTGGCCCGCAAAGCCGGGCGCTACAAACGCAAAAAGGGAAAGCCACAGGAGAAGGCGGGTGACCTGGATTCGGCGCTTCATGGATTCTCCTGGACGGAAAATAGGACTGCCGGGACTGCAGAACTGCAGGCTCCATCTGGCGCGCCTTCACTATGGCGCATGCGGCTGACGGATGAGTGCGCGGAGGAAACTGCAAGGAGGCTTCACATTAATGAAGACCACTCTTGCGCACATGTCGCCCCCCTGATACTCGCCTCCCACAAGGCCCAAGTTGGCAGTTCGAGGCACCATTCTTATATCGTGACGGTAATCCGAGTGTCAGCCCAGTACTGCTCACCCATGTGGTCAACATTGCTCATCCCCGTTAATGAGGGGAGAATTACCGCGTGGGGCCGGTTCCGTGTTGGTGATGGATGCTCCGCAGAGACTAAGACTCCTCCAGAGATTCTTTCACCATTTCTTCGACCCGCTCCCGGACCGCTTCCTTCACCGCTTCCTTGACCGTCTCTTTCACTTCTTGCATATTCAGACTC
>PMYF01000137.1:2546-7093 GCA_003171295.1 Acidobacteriota bacterium
ACAATAACGCCGACTTCGCGGCGCGAATCCAGTTCGGCCATGCGCAGGCTCTGGCTGCCCACAAAGGCCTGACAGCGGTCGAGGATGATCGTGCGCGTGTGCAGGCGCATCTTGGCGAGGTTCCGGACTTCCAGACCAGGGTTTTGCTTGCTTATGCGGCCAATGACTTTGATCTCCACCCCCGCCTTCGCCCGCTCGCTAAGGGCGCGTAGCATTTCCACGTCGGCGATCTTCGGGTCGTAGATGAGCAGTTGCTTCTTGGCCTTGCGGATAAACGCGCCGAGCAGTTTGCGGGCGTTGGCGGGACTGACGACAAAGGTACCTAATGCGGGTGTATAGGGAGTTCGCGTCGTATCCGCCTCAAATAACTTCACCGCTTCCTGGATGAACCGGGCGTTCCTGGTGACGATGCCGAAGCCGCGACTATGGTCNNATATCAAGGTGGGTGAAGTTGAAGGACAGGACGTAGAGCAGTCGACGGTCGATAATCATCAGCTTGTCGTGATAGCGCACCAGATCGCCGGCGGTCCGCGAAACGGCGACGCCCACTCCGAGCAGACGCATCTCAAGCTTGCGCAGGTTTATCTCGCCGCCCCGGTTGGTGTAAGCAATCAACGCGCTCACCGAAACGCCGCGGATGACTGCAGCCTTCAGCTCCGCCTCAATCTCGGCGCGGTCGAAACGGAAGATTACGATCTCGATGCATTTCTTGGCGCTTCTGATTCCCGAAAGCAACGCAGCAATTCCGTCGCCAGGTTGGATTAACAGTTTCACGGGCGCTTCACCATGTGGTCAGGCCGAGTCTTGGGCGCCCGGCGTCTGCCTCGAAGGTTCGGGACGCTCTGAAAGGGCCCCCAGCCGCCAGGCACGGCCAAGCAGACCACAAGCGCACTCCTCACCCTGCGACTGAGGTTAAGATCTTTGAAGTTGCAAGTCAAGGAAAAGTGCGCCAAACGAGTCAGGGAATGCGTCGAAAGGATTGGGAATGACCCAGGGTTTTACCCTGTCTCGCGGTGGCATTCAGCAGATTGCCGGCGTTGCCGNNCCTGCCGCCAGCAGCTCGGCGTGGGTACCACGCTCAACGAGAGTATTGTCTTTCACCACAAAGATAATGTCGGCGCGCCGGATAGTCGCCAGGTGGTGCGCGATGACGATAGAAGTTTTATCTTTCATCAAACGGTCCAGGGCTTCAAACACGGCCTGCTCGGACACGGCATCCAGTCCTGATGTGGGCTCGTCCAGAATGAGAATGGGAGTATTGCGGATAACTGCCCGCGCGATCGCGATGCGCTGGCGCTGGCCCCCGGAGAGGGTCACGCCCCGTTCGCCGACCATTGTGTCGTAGCCCTCGGGCATCTCGTCGATGAACTCGTGGGCGTTGGCCAGTTTTGCGGCGCGGATAATCTCCTCGCGGTTGGCTTCCGGGCGGCCATAGGCGATGTTCTGCCATACGGGTGCGCGGAACAGGAGCGTCTCCTGTAAAACAAAACTAATCTGCTGGCGAAGCGATTTCATCGTGTAGTTGCGTATATTGGTCCCGTCGATTCTTACTTCCCCGGAAAGGGGATCGTAGAAGCGCGCCACTAAGCTGATGAGAGTCGTCTTGCCGCCCCCCGTGGGGCCGACGAACGCCGCGACCTGGCCCGGCTCAATTTCGAAGCTCATATCTTTTAGGATCAATTGGTCTGGGTTGTACCCAAACGAGACTTTATCAAATTCGATTTTGCCCTTGAAGCGCCCGGCGCGGCGCGCGCCCGGCAGGTCACGCATTCCGCTTTCGGTATCCAGGACTTCGCGAATCCGATCGAATCCCACCTCCGCCTTGGAGACCGTGTCGGTCATTTTGGAGAGATCACGCATGGGCTTATACATCATGGCCAGGTAAAGCAAGAAGACGACCAGGTCTCCCGGCGTAAGCTGGCCCGCCAGCACCAGACGGGCGCCATAGCCCAGCATCAAGCAGGTCCCGATCGCCACGAGAATATCGACGATCGGCGAAAGCGTTCCCTTGAGGTTGCGCGCCAGCAGGGCCGTCTCGACGTTTTCCAGGCTCTGGCGCTCGAAGCGGCGCTCCTCGTAGTCTTCGCGGGCAAAGGCTTTGACCACACGGATCGAGGAGAAAACTTCCTGGACTATCGAAAGCAGTTCGCTCTCTTTTTTCCTTACGGCGCGCGAGGCTTTTTTGATGCGCCTCGTGAACATGTAAACCACCAGGAAGAGCACGGGCGCAATGGCCAGCGAGATGAGCGTGAAACGCCAGTTTTTGTAAACCATGATTCCGATGATCCCCACCAGGGTGAGGACACTGCTCAGAATGCCCAGCAGGGCCGTGGTGATGAACGCCTGTATGGCTTCGATGTCGGTCGTGACCCGGCCGATCAGGTCGCCGGTTCTTTTCTCGTCGTGCTCCGCCAGTGACAGGCGGTGGATGTGGTGATAGAGCGTGCGCCGCAGATCGTGCATCACCGATTGGCCGACGCTGGTGGTGAGATAGTTTTCCAGGTAGGAACTGATGGCGCCGACGATGGCGATGACCGCCACCGCCAGCACCGCGAAGTTGAGGACGGCCAGTTTGTCAGGCCCGATCCAGCGGAGCGGTACGGCCATCCAAGTGGGCGGCTTCTTGGATTGGAGCAGGTAATCGAGAACGATTTTTAAGGGCCAGGGTTGAGCCAGATCGGCTCCGGATCCACCCACCACCGCCAGCAAGGCCAGCGTCAGGGCTTTCCAGTGAGGCCACAGGAAGTCGACGATGCTGCGACTTCTTAGTTTTTCGGCGGTCTCCAACGCCATCGTTATTCAACCTCTTATCTTGCCGGTGTTTGCTCTGGGTTAATGCTTTGGCCGGGTTTTTCACAACCCAGTTCCGCAAGGAGCCGGGAGAGCCCGATGTGCTCCTTGGTCAGGTAATTCGACAAAGTGCTGACGACCGGCTTGGCGTTCTCAGAATTTGTTCAACTGGGCGATTCTCTCCTCGACTACCTTGGTGAAACCTTCCAGTTCCTCGGACTGATATCCGGCAGCCCGGAACGCATCGCGGACCTGCTCCGGGGAGAGTTGCGCCAGCAGTTGCCCGATCCACCGGGCGTCCTCACGAGGAATATCCTTGCCAATCCAGCGCAGCCCCAACCGGCTGATGAACTCACCCGGGGTGAAGATAAAGATCATAGCGGGTCGTGTCGGAAAGTTGAAATCAACATAACGCTCCGTCACCTTGCTGATAAACTTGGAATGGCTGTAGGCCCTCAGGTTACCTTTGGAACCCGCATGCGTCCAACTGCGCCCTGTGGTCCCAAAGCTTGCGCCAAGGTCGCTTATCATGTAGACGTGTTCCGGGCCTTGCGAACCCTCGGAATGCTTCACCTCATAGACGGCGTTGTTCCCGTCCTTCAAGTCCCAGTTATTGATGAGGGCCATCATGACTCTCAGCCCGTTCAGTTCTCGTGTGCCGGTAAATGCGTTGGAGCGCCACTGCCAGTCGCCGACCTTCTTCTCGTCCTTCAGATCCCGCTTCAGCCGGGCGTTGTGGAGAGTCCCTCCGGGTCCCACCTGGTTCTGCCCCCGGTGGAGATGGGTCGGCAGGTTTTCCACGTGCAATACCGGCATGAAGTAATCTTCGTTTGCAGAATAGCCGACGGCCCAGACCAGACGTGAAGCCACGATCTCCGGACGAACCTCTGTCCCCAGCTTGACCTTCCATTTGACACCGTTTTCATCGTGAACGTCGAACTTCGGGTTCGT
This sequence comes from Acidobacteriota bacterium, assembly GCA_003171295.1. Classification (GTDB taxonomy): domain Bacteria; phylum Acidobacteriota; class Terriglobia; order UBA7540; family UBA7540; genus Bog-366. The sequence continues at coordinate 6,288 of PMYF01000137.1, forward strand.
TCCCTCGAGGTCTTCTTTGACAAAGGTAAAGGTGGTGCGAGGCGCATGCGCTTCCCCCCCCGGCCCGAAGAACAGGTTGCGAGACCGGATGTCGTCAGGGCTGCGCCAGAGCACAGGATTATCCGTCTTGGTAATTTCTCTGCCTGGTTCGGTGGCCTTGGTTCCCTTTTTAGCGGTCGCGCCGACTGAAGAAATCAGCGTCGTGATCGCGAGAAGGATAGTAACTAATCGGAGTTTCTTAATCATACGTACGCCCTCGTCTTCTCGCTGCTGAGCTGGAATTTCCATTTTGAAATGCCGGTCTCAGCTGCGCGTGTACGCCCAAGAGAATGGATATACTTGAACAATGTAACAGCTTGCGACTTACGTGTCTGTGCAATAAGGAACACTTCAATCGCGACCTCTTTTGGGTACATTTCATCTCATGTGTTTCGCCAAAATCCAATCACTTCGAGGAATCGACAGGTTGCTGCCTGCGCCCAGCTACCGCGAGCGATTGAAAACCAGAACAGAGGACAAGGGAGTTGGTGCCGAAGAGAGGATTCGACATCCCTGGCCGATCTAAGTCAAAGGAAATCAACGCAAAGCTTCAAAAGCCCTATCAACACTGGCTTCTAGCACCTTTCTATTAGGTCTATCCATTCTCCTAAATCTCCCTCGTATCCTATGGAAACAGACACCAAATAGACACCAAGATGTCGTCGCGGATGGCGGAGAAAGGTTGTGTCTCAGCTTCGAGAGTTGCCCCTTGCAGTCTCTACCCCCCCTGGCCCAGGATATCGCTTCTATACATCCGCGCATAATTA
>PMYF01000460.1 GCA_003171295.1 Acidobacteriota bacterium
AAATTCCGTACCCCTAACCCAACGACTCTCGTGCAGGTAATCGTGGCCGTCGGGCTGAGCCGCATCCCGGTTTATGTCCTGCACTCCCAGGCGTTGAATCCCGAAAGCTACCTGGGCGCGAGGGTGCGAGTGCGGGGAGTGCGGGGATCCTTCTTCAACCAATCGAACCAAGTGGTGGGGGTCAATCTGTTTGTTCCGGGACTGGCGCAGATTCAGGTGGTTGAGGCGCCTCCTCCGATTGCGGCCGTGAGCATGAGTTCACTCATGCAATATACGGCCCATGGGACGCTGAACCAGAGGGTGAAGGTCGAAGGCGTTGTGACGCTGCAGAATCCTGGCAGGGCGCTGTTCATTGCGAACGCGGGAAGCAGCGCACAAGTGGAAACGCGCCAGGGGGAGGTCCTTAACCCGGGAGATTACGTTGAGGTCGTGGGGTTCCCGGCCATGGGCGATTTCTCGGGCCTGCTGCAGGATGCGGTCGTACACCGGCTCCGCCCGGGCCCGGAAGTGAGTCCCGTACGCATAACCGCCGAGAAGGCCCTTANNGGGGGCCTGGTGAGGATTGACGGGCGTTTGGTGGGTGCGGGTGTTGCTCCGGAAGGGGCAACCTGGGCTCTGAAGGCTGGCTCTGTGCCCTTTCAGGCCCGCCTGCCAGTAACTTCCTTGGCCAACCGCAACCTGCCGCAGATCGGGGAGGGTAGCCTCCTGCGCCTGACGGGAGTGTGCGTGGTAAATGCGGACCAGAATGGGCGTCCCGAATCCTTTGAGATCCTCTTACGTTCTTCCCGTGACGTGATAGTTCTGGAAAGGCCTGCCTGGTGGACCCCTCGTCGCGCTCTCACGCTCCTGGGCTTGTTCCTGGTGCTCGACCTGTTGGTGCTGGGCTGGGTGTATTTTCTTCGTCGCCAGGTGAATCGGCAAGCGGAATTAATCCATCAGAAAACCGCAGCAGAGGTGGCGATCGCCAAGCGTTTCGAGTGCGTAGCGCGAGCCACCAACGACGCCTTGTGGGAAGTCGATCTTATTGCGGGCACGCTCTGGGGCAGTCCGACATTTACCGCGACCTACGGCTCCCTGCCGGAACGGATCCCGGTTGATCCTACGATGATGGGGGAGGGTGTTCATCCGGACGATCGAGCCAAAGTGGTGGCTGGCATAAGCGCCGCGGTTCAAAATCGGCAGACAAAGTGGGAGGCGGAATATCGTCAGCGTTGCGTGGATGGGTCCTACGCCAACGTCTATGCGCGGGCCTACATCGAGCGGGACGATGGAGGCAGGCCGAAACGTCTGATCGGAGCGCTTACTGACATTACGGCGCGCAAACACGCGGAAGAGGAATTGCGAGCCAGCAGACAACTGCTGCAGACGACCCTCTACAGCCTGCGGGACGCGGTTTTCATCCTGAGTTTCGACAAAGCTGAAATCCTGGATAGCAACCCTGCGGCGACGGAAATCTTCGGCTACAGCCGGGAAGAAATGATGGGACGAGACACGCAATTCCTGCACGAGGATGAGGCTGCCCTACTCGAGTTCAGAAAGCGGCTCACTGCCGCCGTGGCAGAGAAAGGGTACTTGCAGCAGTTCGAATTCCGCATGAGGCGCAAAGACGGCACGATTTTTCCCAGTTTACACTCTGTGACGCCCCTGCGAGACCATCAGGGGAAGGAGACGGGGTGGGTAAGCCTGATGCAGGACATCACCGAGCGCAAGCGGGCGGAGGTGGCGCTGCGGGAGAGCGAAGAGAAACATCGAGAACTGTTTGAGCATATGAGCAGCGGCGTTGCCATTTACCAGGCCATTGACGATGGAGAGGATTTTGTATTCAGAGATTTGAATAGTGCTGCGGAAAGAATTGAGCATGTAGACCGAAAAGCAGCCATCGGAAGACGTGTGACCGAAGTGTTCCCGGGCGTGAGAGAATTCGGGCTGTTTAGCGTGCTCCAGAGAGTAGGGAAAACGGGACAACCGGCATATTTTCCCTCTGCGGTTTACCGGGATGAGCGTGATCCCGGAACCTGGCGGGAAAACTGGGTGTACAAACTGCCCAGTGGTGAAGTCGTGGCGGTATACAACGACATCACCGAGCGCAAACGCGCGGAGGAGGCGCTGCGCCAAAGCCAGGAGCGCTACCGTGCCCTGTTCGAAAACGCCACGGTCGGCATTTACCGAACCACTCCGGACGGACGGATCCTGATGGCAAATCCGGCCCTCATCCGGATATTGGGATACGAGCGGTTTGAGGAACTGTCCGCGCGCAATCTTGAAGAGGAAGGTTTCGAACCGGGTATTCCTCGGAGCTCCTTCCGGGAGGAAATCGAGCGGGAAGGGGTTGTACGGGGGTTGGAAGTAACCTGGCTCAAGCGGGATGGATCGGTAATTCATGTCCGTGAAAGCTCCCGGGCCATTTGCGGAGAGGACGGGCGCGTACTTTACTATGACGGAGTTGCGGAGGACATCACGGAGCGCAAAGAGGCGGAGCGCCGCCAGAACCTGGCCGCGGAGATCCTGGGTATTCTCAACCGGGCTGGCACTCTGTCAGGCACGATCAATGAAATACTGCGCGTCGTCAAGCAGGAAACCGGTTTTGATGCGGTCGGCATACGCCTCCGCGAGGGTCAGGACTACCCCTACTTCGCCCAGGAGGGGTTCTCGGAGGAGTTTGTNNCGTAGAGAGAACCCTCTGTGTTCCCGAGGGCGTGACGGGAGGCTCCTCTGCGACGCGGACGGACACCCGCTGCTCGAGGGCACGTGCGGGCTGGTGCTCTCGGGGCGAACCGACCCAGCCCACCCGCTGTTCACGCCGGGCGGAAGCTATTGGTGCAATGACACGGCACTTCTGCGGGAGTTGCCGCCCGGGCAGGAGTTCCGACGGCAGCCGTGCCACCGCTGTATCAAGGAGGGTTACAAGTCCGTGGCGCTAATTCCCATCCGGATGGGTGATGAGATCGTGGGCCTGCTCCAGCTCAACGACCATCACCCGGACCG
>PMYF01000787.1 GCA_003171295.1 Acidobacteriota bacterium
ATTATTACCAGCCGGAAGCCTACGTCCCCGCTGCCGACGTCTATATCGAGAAGGAAGCCACGATTAACGATGAGCTGGACAAGCTGCGCATGTCCGCCACGCGCTCGCTCCTTGAGCGGCGCGACTGCCTGATTGTCGCCAGCGTCTCCTGCATCTACGGCCTCGGTTCGCCGGAGGCTTATTACGGCATGCTGCTCCTGTTGGAAAAAGGCCAGAAGATTTCGCGGCAGGATATTCTCCGCCGCCTGGTTGAAATCCAGTACGAGCGCAACGACCTGGACTTCCGCCGCGGGACCTTCCGCGTGCGCGGTGACGTGATTGAGGTTTTCCCGACCTACGAAGATATCGCCTACCGGATTGAGATGTGGGGCGATCAAATCGAATCCCTCGCGCAGATTGATCCCCTCTTTGGCCAGGTCAAGCAGTCGCTCGGCCGCTTGCCGATTTATCCGCGCACTCATTACGTATTACCCGCCGACCGGAAGGAGGAAGCTATCGAGCGCATCGGGAGCGAACTCGAGTGGTGGCGAGGCGAACTCGAAAAGCAGGGGAAATTGGTGGAAGCGCAGCGCATTCACCAGCGCACGATGTTTGATATGGAAATGATCAAGGAAATGGGGTACTGCCACGGCATCGAGAATTACTCGCGGCACCTGGCAGGCCGGCTGCCGGGTGAGCCCCCGCCGACTCTGCTTGACTACCTGGCGCAGGACGCGTTGATGTTCCTTGATGAAAGCCATCAGACGGTTCCCCAGTTGCGGGGCATGTACCAGGGGGACCGATCGCGCAAGCAAACCCTGGTGGATTACGGCTTTCGCTTACCGTCCGCCCTCGACAATCGCCCGCTTTCCTTCGAGGAGTTCGAACACCGGGTTGGCCAGTTGCTTTATGTCTCCGCCACCCCGGGGCCGTATGAGCTGACCAAATCCGGCGGAGAAGTGGTTGAGCAGATCATCCGCCCCACCGGGTTGATCGATCCGGAAGTGGAAGTCCGGCCGACACGCAACCAGATTGACGACCTGTTGGGCGAGATCCGCCAGCGCGCCACGGTGAACGAGCGCGTTCTGGTGACCACCCTCACCAAGCGCATGGCCGAGGACCTGGCGGAGTACTACGCGGAAGTGGGCGTGCGCTGCCGCTACCTCCATTCCGAGATTGAGACCCTCGAGCGCGTCAAAATCCTGCGGGACTTGAGGCGAGGGGAGTTTGACGTGCTGATCGGGATCAACTTGCTGCGCGAGGGCCTGGACCTGCCGGAAGTTTCGCTCGTGGCCATCCTCGATGCCGATAAGGAAGGCTTTCTGCGCTCGGCCGGTGCGCTGATTCAGACGATGGGACGTGCGGCGCGCCACCTGCATGGCAAAGCGATCCTTTACGCTGACAAACACACGCAGTCGATGCAACAAGCCATCGGCGAAACTAATCGCCGCCGTGCCAAACAAGTCCAGTACAACCAGGAAAACGGCATCACGCCGGAGACCATCATCAAATCCGTGGACATGGCCCTGGCCTCGATCGTCGAGGCCGATTATGTGACGGTGCCGCTTGAAATGGCTGACGAGGAAGCCGCGACGGGCGATCAACTGCGAGACCTGATCCAAAACCTCGAAACCCAGATGCGCGAGGCGGCGAAACAATTTGAGTTCGAGAAGGCAGCCCAGTTGCGCGACCGGATCAAGGGACTTAAGGAAAGAGCCGCGGGGTCGTAAGCGAGGGTCGCGCTTGGCGCGAGCGGCAATAGGTCTCTGTAGCGGCGATGTCCTCATCGCCAGGCGCGGTGGGGACACCGGCGCTACATAGATTCTCGATCCTGAATTCTGGTTCCTGAGGTCCAAAATGCGCAGGCACAACTCGTCTTCGAGGGTTGCCATTATCGGGCCGGGCCGGCTCGGTCAAGCCCTGGGCCGGCTGCTTGCGGCATCCCGTGTGCCCATCGCCTGGATCGTGGCGCGCGACCTCGCTGCGGCACGCCCGGCAGCACGTTTCATCGGGCGAGCGAAACCGCTCAGGTTGTCTGACCACGAGTTGATGAAGGCTTCGATCTTCCTGCTCACCACCACCGACTCGGCCCTGGTGGAGGTCGCCCGGCAACTCGCGAAACAAGGAAGCGGAAAGAGCCCGTGGCGGGGAAAGGTCGTGCTCCACACCTGCGGCTCGTTACCGAGTACCGTACTTCGGCCGCTCAAACTGCGCGGCGCAGCCATCGGCTCACTGCATCCTTATCAGACCGTTCCCAGTCCGCAAGCGGGCGTGCGCAATCTTCGCGGCTGCTTTTGGGGAATCGAGGGCGATCGCCGCGCGCAGCAGGTTTCAAGACGGTGGGTGAAGTTGTTCAAGGGCGTCGCATTCCCGATTCGCCCCAAAGGCAAAACGCTCTATCACCTCTCAGCGTTTCTCGTGTCTCCCACCCTGGTCACGCTGATGGAGCAATCCATGCGCTTGCTGAAGAAGGCAGGGGTCCCGGCGAGAATTGCGCGGCCCATGCTCCGGCAGTTTGTGGTGGAGACGGCCAAAAACTTCTCAGAACTGGGTGCGCTCCGGGCGCTCACGGGCCCCGCCGTGCGCGGTGACTGGGCAACCATTGGGCGCCATTTGGCCGCGCTGAAGCGCAGCGCTCCGGATTTTGTGCCGGTCTATCAGACTCTCCTCCAGGCGATGTTGCGGCTGGCAGGGCAGAAGGCCCCCCGGCGGCTGGGGGAGGGGACACGATGAGCGGGATTCAGGCAGCCATCATTTTGTTCTCGCTGATCATTGCACCGACGGCCCTGCCAGCCCGCGCCAACCCGCCGCAGCAGGCGCGTACGCGTCCGGTGGCGAGGGCCGTGGACATCAATCAAGCTCCAGCCGAGGATCTTGAAAAACTCCCTGGCGTTGGACCCAAGCTGGCCCAGCAAATCATTGCCTATCGCACCAAGCATGGCCCGTTTCGACGCATCGAAGACCTGCTGATCATTAAAGGGATTGGGAGTAAGAAGTGGCAAGCGCTGCGACCCTACGTGTGCGTTGGCTGCTGGGCGGCGAAATGAAGGTGGGGAGTAAGAAGGGCAGTCGAAAAAGTTCAAGAAGCTGAAAAAGCCGAACAAGTCGAAGGTCGAGGCTTTGACTTTCAACTCTCAACCTGCAACCTCAACTCGCGCGGCTTTCCGCAAGACTTTTCCCGGTCTCCGGCAACCTGCCGCTTGTAACTCATTCCCGGTTCTTAGGCGGCGGGGAAGAAATGGTGAATTGTCCAGAAGCACAAATAGGAGACGGCGCCAGAGACAGGGATGGTAAACAACCAGGCCCACATGATGCTGCGTGCCACCCCCCAGTGGACAGCGCTAAAGCGCTGCACGCTGCCCACGCCCATGATCCCTCCCGCAATCGTGTGCGTGGTGGAGACGGGAATCCCTGCCATCGCCGTACCCAGCAGGCTGATGGCAGCCGCGGTTTCCGCGCAGAAGCCGCCCACGGGTTTAAGCCGGGTGATCCTCATCCCCATGGTTTTCACAATGCGCCAGCCCCCCGCCAGCGTTCCCAGCCCAATTGCCGCGTGCGCCATCAGCACGACATAGAAGGGAATGTAGAATTTCTGCAAGATTCCGGCAGAGAAGAGAGTGCCCGCGATGATCCCCATGGTCTTTTGCGCGTCATTCGTCCCGTGGCCAAAACTGTAGGCGGCAGCCGAAAGCAGTTGCAGCTTACGGAAGTACTTGTCCACACGCTGGGGCGGCCAGTTGCGAAAAATCCAGTACACGACAAGCATGAGCAAACTGCCGAGGGCAAACCCGATGGCTGGGGACAGGATGATAAACACCAGGGTTTTGGTCCATCCGTCCAGTAGGATGACACCCCATCCCGCTTTGGCGACAGCCGCTCCCGCATATCCCCCGATCAAGGCGTGGGACGAACTGATGGGAAGACCGTAATACCACGTGATGATGTCCCAGAAGATCGCACCCAGCAGGCCGGCCAGGATCACGTAGAGGTTGACCGCTTCCAGCCGGATCATCCCGTGGCCCATGGTCCTGGCCACGGCGGTTCCGAAGGTGAAGGCGGCAACAAAATTGAAGAAAGCGGCCCAAATAACGGCAACCCGCGGGGAAAGCACACGCGTGGATACCACCGTGGCAATGGAATTCGCTGCATCGTGAAACCCGTTGAGAAAATCGAAGCCAAGTGCGACAACCACGATGAGGAGTGCAAAAGTTAATGTGGAGGTCATCTTATCTGCGCCTTACTGGGGAAAACCGTGGGAAGCTCTGGGTCTTTGGCCACACCCACACGTCCAAGCCACCCGGGCGTCCCGAAGGGCAGGCAGGGATACTGTCAGGCCGCCTTCAGGACCACGGATTCGAGAACGTCCGCCACGTCTTCACACCTGTCGGTGGTGGCTTCCAAGACCTCGTAGACTTCCTTCCACTTGATTACTTCGATGGGGTCCATGGAATTCTCAAAGAGGCGGGCAACGCATTCGCCTTTGATGCGGTCAGCTTCCTCTTCGAGCAGGGTAAGCTGCTCGCAGTATTCAAGCATGTTCTGGGGGTGGTTCAGTTGCGCCACAGCTTTCACAATGATCTCGGTTCCGTGCAGAATCACCTTGGAAAGTTGCTGCGCCCCGGCCGTCATTTTCTTGATCTTGTAGGTGATCATGCGGCTGGCGGCCGCGTCAACCAGGTCGAGCACGTCATCCAGCGCCGAGCTCAGGGCATGGATGTCTTCCCGGTCGAACGGCGTGATAAAGGTTCGATTGAGTTTCATCATCAAGGCGTGCGTGATTTGATCGCCCTTGTGTTCCACGAACTTGATTTCTGAAACTTGCTTTTCGACTTCCTGGAAGTCGTCAAACAGGGCGACCAGCAATTTCGCGGCCTTATGGATGTTCTCAGCTTGTTCGCGAAAGAGGTCGTAGAATTTCTCGTCGCGAGGTATCAGTTGCACGGCGTATCCTCAGAGAGATGTTGGAACAGGCTATTCTTATCGAAATGCCCCCGAAACGCAAGCCGGTTACTTGCCTGTCTGTAACTATAAGTACACAAATAGGTTCGGCCATTCCCCCCCAGAGCCCTTTCGCGCCTTGGGTGCCTGCGGACGGATTTCTCCATCACCTCAAGTTGCGGGCGGGGGACTCGCACACACGAGGGCGCACGCCGCCACCCAACCACTCCACCCTCGCCCCCAAGGGGGCGAGGTCGTGGACTCACGTTACTATTGAAAAAGTAACGGGCGAGGAAGCGCTCTCCCCGCCCTTTGTCTTGTCCTGTTGCCCGCCGGGATACGCACAAGGCGCTCGCCGCCTACTGTCTTCTGCTTACGGCTATCCCTCTGCCCAATTCTCCACGATCAATTGCGGAACTCGGCGAAACTCCCGGGCGTCATTCGTAACTAACGTTAGCCCAAGAGTCAGAGCGTGTGCGGCAATCAGCATATCGTAGGCGCCTATCGGTGACCCTTTCCTTTCGAGTTCTGCGCGTATCTGGCCATAGTGCCGCCCGGCACTCGCGTCCAGAGGCAGCACCGGGATCAGCCGTTCCAGCCCTTGGATGCGTAGGAGGTTCGCTTCGCGGCGCTGGCTCTTCCAAGCGCCATAAACCAGCTCAAGGTACGTGATGACGGACATGCCCACGTCACCAGCCCTTAAATGCTGGAGGCGCGCCAGGACGCCGTGGGGTTCTTGCTTCGCAATGTAAATGCAAATGTTGGTGTCGAGGAGGTAGCGCATTAGAGTCTCACGCGCTTGTCCAGTTTGGGTTGGCAACGGCGACCCTTGAAGAAATCAGGGGAGAGGCCGGCAAGAAGCTCGAACGCAGCGGCGAGATTCGCTGGCCGCTCGCGCAGCACAATCTCGTTCCCGCGCTTCGTAATCTCCACCTGCGGCGAGCGGAACCGAAGGTTCTTGGGAATTCTCACGGCTCCTGGAGGTCCCGAAACAAAACGGGCGGGGAAGCCTTCTCCCCGCCCTTAGTCTTGCTGCTTACTGCATTCTGCCTACTGCCTACTGATCTCAGTACATCCCGCCGCCCATGCCGCCTCCGGGAGGTCCACCATGGCCGCCCTTTTCTTCCTTTTCCGGGATTTCGCAGACCAACGCCTCAGTGGTGAGCATGAGGGAGGCGATGGAGGCAGCGTTCTGGAGCGCCGTGCGAGTTACCTTGGTCGGATCGATGACGCCCGCGGCAACCAGGTCGCCGAAGGTTTCGGATTGTGCGTCGAAGCCGAAGTTCGGGTTGGTGTTGTTCCGCACCTTCTCGACGACCACGGCCCCTTCATGCCCGGCGTTGGCAGCGATCAGGCGGAGGGGCTCTTCGAGCGCCCGCTTGACGATGTCGATACCGATCTGCTCATCGCCAACGGCCTTCAGCTTGTCGAGCGGGGGAATGCTGCGCACCAGCGCCACACCGCCGCCGGGAACGATGCCTTCCTCGACCGCCGCCTTGGTGGCGTGCATGGCGTCCTCGACGCGAGCTTTCTTTTCCTTCATCTCGGTCTCGGTTGCCGCGCCCACCTTGATCTGCGCGACGCCGCCGACCAGTTTCGCCAGCCGCTCTTGCAGCTTTTCGCGATCGTAGTCGGAGGTGGTGTCTTCGACCTGGGTGCGGATCTGCTTCACGCGTCCTTCGATCTCCGCGGACTTACCGCCGCCTTCCACGATGGTGGTATTGTCCTTGTCCACGGTGATCTTCTTGGCGCGACCCAGATCATCCAGCTTTACATTCTCCAGCTTGATGCCCAGGTCTTCCGTGACGGCCTTGCCGCCCGTGAGGATGCCAATGTCCTCCAGCATCGCCTTGCGGCGATCGCCGAAGCC
>PMYF01000060.1 GCA_003171295.1 Acidobacteriota bacterium
GGTGGCGAAATTGGTAGACGCACGTGGCTTAGGACCACGCGGAGCAATCTATGGAGGTTCGAGTCCTCTCCCCGGCACAATTCGAGAGCAAAACATATAAGGTAATAGCTATTGACTATTGTAAAGTCTTGCGCTATAATGCGCGCAGACAATAATGTCAAGACTGTAAAGTAGTATTGATAAACCAAACCAAAAAGACGGCTTAAATAGCCGGAAAAACCAGAAAGGTCGGTAACAGATGTGCGCAAAAATCACCAGAGTATACACTCTCACAGACGCGGTCGGAATCGGCTGGGAAGTAGAAGGGGTACCAGCAAAGGTATTCTGTAAGTTCAACCGGCTCGACGATAAGGGAGATGCCCACCCGGCGACTTCCGAAATCGAGACGACTGGCAATGGGGTCGGCTTCGCCGAACTCAAGGCGAACAGTCTGTTCGCACCCGAAGAGGATGTCACTTTCCAAATCCTAGTATTGCCCGTCCTCTTGGACGGTCAGGAACTGGAAGAAGTGATCGCCACCTTCCACATCCACGAAGGAAAGGTTGTGTCAGGTCCCGCGCTCAAGCACGAGGACCCGACGCCAGTTGATCAGCCTCCTGGGCCACCTCAACCACCGCCGGGACCGGCACCGATAGTACCGCCTCCTGCACCTACGCCTACTCCAGTTCCAGAAAAGCCACGAGAGGTAATTATCACCGAGCTCCTCCCTCTTTTGGGCAAGTTCGGCTTCGCTTGGAAGTCAGAACCGGTCAATCGGTTCTTCCAGGTGACATTGGTACAGGTTCCGGAAAAGGAAGCCGCTATCCAACTCCATACGGAGTTCATCGAGGGAACACAGACTGAAATGGCATCCGACCGATTCAAAGCTGGGATTGCTTACGGTATCGCGGTAGTTCCCGTCTCTGAAGAGGGGCTACCGATCGGATTCCCAATGCGAGCGGAATTTCACGTGCTCGATGGGAAACTTCACCTGGGATCGCCCAAAGCGCCCCAGATCCCACCTCCCGCACCGCCGACACCAACGCCGGCCGCGGAAAAACCTGAACAACCAAGAAAGGAAGAAAAGAAAGACATGAACGAAACCACAGCACCAAGCGATCTGCAGAAGGTCCTGGAAAGCATCAACGGACTCGGCGGCAAAATCGATACCTTCGGCAACCAGGTTGCCGGCGGATTGACGACTCTTCAAGCGGGCCAACAAAAGATGTCGGAGACGCTACAGAGCGCCGCCGGTGCCTTCACGGCTGTCTCGCAGGCCCTCGGTAAGACTACAAAACAGCTCGAGGGTGCGCAGAACATGGCCGATGCCATCACCAATGTTCACAAGGACATCAAAACCCTAGTGAACAGACCACACGCTTCGGAAAGCAAAACTACCTACTGGATGACAGTGGCAACTCTGTGTCTGCTACCTCTTTTGGCAGCATTCATCTGGTGGCGCACAAACCATCCGGCGACTTCCGTTGCCTTTGGCTCAGTAAACGCCTCGGCGTTCCAGACCGGTGGCACGAATCTTCCGACCTACCCGGTCGGGATGTACCAGCCATCGATCGTTTCAACAGGCAGCAACTGTTCGAACTTCATTCAGGTGAATAATTTCGGCAGCGGCGTGCCCGCGAACGTGAAAGTTCCGGGTGTAGAGTATTATCCCGCGTTCACGCCAGCGCCACGCGAAAAAGTGGTCACGAATACGCAGTACGTGCCGGCTCCAGTTAATGTACTGGTCAGCAACGTGATAGTACTGCCGCCAGTAATTCAAACGCCACCACCAACACCAGTTCAGCTGCCTCCGCCACAACCTGCTCCGCAGGCATCGGCCGGACCGACGGCTGATTGGCAGAACCCCACGCCTCCTCCTCAAGGACCGCCGATAGCTTACGGGCCTCCGCCGGAACAGGGGTACTGGGAAGACGATTACTTCATTGGAGGCAGCGGTACCTATTATGTCGTAGATGTGGGTGGATTATTCCGCCCATGCGGACGATATGGCTATGACCGCGGCTGGAGCGATGTTCAGCACCACGGTTGGAACTTCGGATTCTGGAGCAATCGAAGGACAGAGCGGGAATGGGATACTCCGAGAATCCATTCCTACGACCAAGGCCAAGGCCAACGCGGCAATTCCGGAAGGGGCGACTCTCAAAGGCCCCCTGCCGGAAACAACCAAAGGCCTCCTGCCGGCCATCAAAGCCCGGCTCAAGGCGGCCACGCGCTAGGCGGCAAACACTGACTCGGCCGCACGACAGATTCGCAGTTCCTAGACAACCCAACCGGTGGGAGTCTAGGAACTTTTTTATATCCCCAAAACAGGCTATTTTGAGCCATTTGACATGCTGTTGACTTTCGTTCTATAATATGCTATTCTAGCAGGTAGAACGTGATTCTTTGCAAGATTGCACGTTGTCAATTTCAAAACGAAAAACCTGACTTCCCTAACGGGAGGTCTCAACAAAGGAGACTCAAAATGAATGGAATGCAAGCTATTATGGAAGCATTCAGAGATGTGCTCACCTTCCCTGGTTGGTTGCTGGTCAAGTTAGGACTGGCTCAAAATCGAATCACCGCATCTATCGGCGCGTCATGCGCGCTAATGATCGTTGCGGGGATTGCCCTAATGTTTGTCGGTTCAATGACCATCGGGGCAATCGGCCTCGTCATGGCATGTCTGGGAGTTCTAGATATTGCTGTCGGCTGGACAACCTTTCCTGTTAAACCACTGACCAAAGGCATGCTCACAATATGGGGTAAGCCCTACACGGTCGGCGGAAAAGATGGCCCGACAATCGCCTTAGCAGGAAATACGATATTGGCCGACTACTGGCCATTCTTCGTGGGCGCAGTGCCCATCAACATGACACGGAAGGAGTGGAAATTCGAGATGGAGGTAGTTTCTGTCAAAGGGACAGATGCCGAGGGACGAATACTACCTTCTATTCCCATTAACGGAGTCATCGAAATGACTGTCTTTCCGCTTGAAACAGAACTGCACGATTACAATGCCTCCGGCGAGATGGAGGCTATCGAGAAACAAATGGGGAAAATCCCCTATCAAGTTATCCAGAGCATCGTCAAAGATCACAAACTTACATTCGTCGACATTTCTCAAAACAGCACGCTTCTCACAGACTTGCTGAAAGAACACATGAACGGCGCAAATAATAATGAGGGTGCCTTTCAAGAAAAATCTTGGGGAATCAAAGCCTTGAATGTGCGCGGCGACTTCCCCTTGCCGGACGACATAAAGGAAGCGATGCTTTATTCCGCCAGCATCATCTATGAAAGCGAAGCTCGACAAGAAGAGTACGCCGCTGACTTGAAGGCGATAGACCAGTTCAAGAAACTTGGCTTGGAACCGGAAAAGGCATTGAATGCCTACTCTGAATCACGCCTCATCCGCGACGGCCGTGTCGATCGACTCCAGATCGAAAGTAAAGGTACGACTGGATCCGGAGCGATCATCGTTCGTGACATGCAAGTCCGTACTGGAGGAAATCAGGGCAGACAAGGACAAAACCAGGGCGACCGGAAAAATCGTCGCCAAAACCGTCAGGGGGGTTCAAATCAGAATCCTTCAAACCAAAATCCGACAACTCCGTAATAGAAAGGAACACATAATATGGCAGATACACCATCAACACCAAAAAAATCATCAAAGTGGACCGTGGTGCTCATATGCATCATCGGCCTGTTCGTAATATTCACCGCGATCAACTTTGTTCGCAAAACACCCGTTTGGACCGGCGTTAGGAATCAGGCACAAAGCCAAGTCCAAAATTCGGTCCAACCGGAACAGCTCCCAACGGAGTTGCACCCGGCCTACATGAAGATCGTAGCGGATGAGAGTCCGGACTGGAATAGATCGGTTAAGGTCCCAAATTGCGGGTTACGGTTAGTGTACCACCCTGTAACTAAGGACATCGAGTGGCAGGTTCGAGCGGATTCCAATCCGCAAAAAACTTCCTTCGCTCTGCCGCCAGTGAACGCTGATAGAAAGCGTCACATCGTGGTACCGGGCGGTTCACAATACCTGCAATTCCGGATCATGCCGGGACAGAGAATTGTGGACGGTGAGCTCACCTATTGGTACACGCCCAATATGGACGAGCCTTACTCAACAGTGAGTACGGCGAGCAACTAGCTGCGAAACTGACAACACCACAGGCTGCGAGGAATTCCCCGCAGCCTGTTTTTTAATTCTAAAATCTCGATTGAATGCCGACTGGCTATCCCTCTCTAGAAAGCGCTCTTCAAGGTATTGGAGATGAGATATATGATCCCCCAGGCCGAAACCATGATAAACATGCCGACGGTGCCCCAGAGGATGCTTTGCTTGCCGGAAGATCGNNCCGCGAATGACCATTTTGAGCACGCCGTAGACGAAGACCACCACGGCGATGCCGAACATGAGCTCGACCACAGGATAGACTATGCCGGAGATTATCGGTTTGAGGACATTGCCAAAAGCAGTCGTGTCCACTGCCGCTTGCGCGGTCGGTATGATTTCAAACGCTGACATATAAGGATGGGCTTCTACTGAACTCGAGGGATCACGTTGCCAGGTACGCCGCCGGTCTGCGTATTGTTGCCGAAGTTAGGCAGTGGCTGGTTGGTCGGCGTCGTCTTGAAAGTATTGGTCAGTATGTTTACTAAACCCCAGATAGAAACGATGACGAATAATCCGACGATACCCCAGAGGATGTTGATTCCGGCCTTGGAACGGCCCTCATCACCGCTACCCTTGATGACATACATGACGACGTTGTAGACAATGAATATAATAGCCAAGGCTACCAATAGGTAGACGACTATGTTGCCAATGCCTGTAAGCTTGGCAGAGAGCGAATT
>PMYF01000636.1:0-2175 GCA_003171295.1 Acidobacteriota bacterium
CCTGAGTTGTCCATCGTTTAGCAGTTTAGGGTAAGCCTGCCCCCACGCCCGAATGGGATTGCTTTCCCACCCTCTATTGGGAGCTCTCTCCTTTCGCCGCAAAAGCAATCGACCAGTCCACCACCTGACTTTGGCCGGGAAACGTCACCTGGAGTGAGCGCCCCTCAGGAGATTTGCGCACCACGAGCTCGCGGTTGCCATTCGCCGCAGCCCGGACCGAGGAGACTTCGAATCCCTCGGGCACGTAGAAGAAGAGAGAGTAATCATCTCCCGCCACCGTCTGGGATGACCCGTGCAGCAGTCTCTTGGCAGGCTCCCATCGAACCGCGGCGATCGAATATGCTCCCGTGATGTGGCGCGATGTCCCCACGAGCTGGGGATGATCGAACCGGGGATGGACCGCCAACACCTTCGTATCGTGCGGTCCGACCTCCACCTTCATCCGGTTCGAGAAAGCGCCGAGCACTTTCTGCCCCCAGAAATCGAACACCACGTAACGTGCCCCCGGTGCGAGCCCCAGTTTTTCCGTAAAGGTAAGTTCTCGTGTCTCCGTCTCGCTGCGCCAGTTTGTAAGGCCAACGACGTCAAAGACGCCTGCCGGCGCATTCACTTTCAGATCCAGGGTATCCGCGTAGTTGTGAATGTAAGTATCGGGAGTGACGGACTTGAAGATATTCCAGCGCATGTCGGTCCCACGGCTGAAGAGGTCCAAGGGCAGGATGGGCTCAGTTGGGAGCGTCTGTTGCAGCAGGCGGGTGCGCTCCTCGGGAAGTTCCGGGAGAACACTCGCCAGCGGATAGGCCACGCCGGTGAGCGCCACCCAGGAAACCAGGGTCCGAGCTTCGGCCGTGGTGGTCCCAAATCCGCGCAGGGGATCTTCGCGCGAGGCCGCCACCTCCACGACGCTCGCCGGCCACTTCCGACGGGCTTCTTCCACCGTCATGGGCGGCCCGACTTCCATCCCCTCCCCGGGCATGACGTATACCAGAAGGTGATTGAGAAAAGCGTTGGCATTGATGGAACTGAAGAGTGCATACATGCCCTGCCAACTGTTGTAAACATCGTCGCCGTTGAAATAGGAATTGAAGAAACCGATGCCGTTGAGCGGCGTGCCCGCCGGGCAACCCTCAATAAAACGCCCGGGACCCAGGATCTCGCGAATCAGCTTCAGCCGCTCGCGGTAAGCGACGAGCGGATCGACCGTTTGATCATAAAGGCGGTTGTGGTCAACCGGCGGCGCGTACTGGGGCAGGGCGTGCTCGCCATCAAACTTGTAATAGTCGAAGCCCCAGTCATCGAGCGTCGTGAAGAGCTTGCGCAGGAAATCCTTCACACCGGGATTTGTTGAGTCCATTGCCGGCGTCTGGTAATCAAGGATGAACTGCCCCTGCCGGTCGCGTAGATACCAGTCCGGGTGATCGCCCGTCGCTCCCGCATAGGCATTGGGGACAATCCACACCCCGGCGCGAAGACCTTTGGATTTGATGTAGTCCGTCAGCCACTTGGGGCCGTGCGGGAATTTCGCGCGGTCCCAGTTTTCAATCCAGTGATGCTGGCCCTTCGGGTCGCGGTCGTATCCGTCGTCGAGCTCGACATACCCAAATCCGTAGGGCGCCAAGTGCGCGGCAATCCAATCGGTATTCCGGACCATGTCGTCTTCACGGACTTCGCTGTAATAGCTCGTCCAACTGCTCCAAACCGCGGGCGGAGCGGGAAAGGCCGAATCATCAAACGGCACGTAGTAAGGAACGCCCAGGGTTTTCGTGAAGTAGTCCGCCTCGACGCGCACCACCGTACTGCCCGGCACGGAGAGGGTCAAGTCGAGCAGATTCGCATCCTCCGCGTTGCGGCGCAGGCGCGCGGATTCCGGGAAGCGAACGGCCGTGTCGGTGTTTCGATCGAACAGGCTGTGCAGGTTCTCGCTGGCCACCTGCCCAAGTGCGAAGGTGATCACCTCGGGATTCTGGCGGGGCAGGAAGGAGGGATGGCGCGTGTAGGTCCCGCCGTAACTTTCCCGTACTTCCTCCGTGCCCACCCAGTCAACCGGAGTACCCTCCGGGTCGATGAGCCGCACGGGCATGCGTCCGGGTGGCGCGGGCGCCAACGCCGTCAGCACACCATGGCTCGAAGTGCTCGAGATAATCAGGACGCCCGGGCGGCACTCGAAGCGCCAGG
>PMYF01000636.1:2202-26453 GCA_003171295.1 Acidobacteriota bacterium
ATCAGGATGGCGCCCGCGTCTCTGTCGGCCCTGATGGTCCAGCCGTTGCTCTCGAGCGTCACGGCCGTCGCCGGCGCCGGCGCGGTGGCGATGAGGCTAAGCGCAAAAATGAGCAACACATGAGTCTTCATCGGATTTCCTCCCGGGTCTCTACTGTGGACGAAGCCAGCCCTGCGTCGTGAGACATGACCCGCAGGTTGCAGCTCGCTCTGTGAATGGAGAGGGATGTTATCACGGGCGGTGGCGGGATAGCGGGCCAAACATTCCTGGCCTGCCGCCCGCCCCGGCTCCCCCGCCGCGGCGACAGAGGGGCGGAGGTGAGGGGGTTCTAGGGTCGAAGTGGGATCAGTCTCCTTGACAAGGCTTATGTGAACAGCATCGGGGCTAGGCGGTCCCCAACACTTCGTCCACGGCCTCTTCCAGAACCTGAAGGGACTCTCTAAGAGCGTCTTCCGTGATGGTGAGCGGCGGGGCAATCTTGACGCACTCTCCGCTGGCGGCGACCGGTGCGAACATCAGGAGTCCTTTGTGGAAGCAGGCGATGTTAATCCGCAATGCCGTTTCCGGGTCGGGAGTCCTGGTCCCGGGCTTCACTACCTGAATTCCTGCCACCAGCCCCATCCCCTGTACGCATCCCAGATTCTGCGGATACTTGGCGCGAATGCGGCGCACCTCGGGAATCAGAATGTCACCCAGGCGCGCGGCGCGCTCGACGAGATGTTCTTTCTGGATAATCTCCAGACTGGCGATGGCGGCGGCGACGGGCAGGGGCGATCCGGAATGCGTGGAGGTCATCGAGCCCGGCGCATAGATACCCATGATGTCTTCACGACCGATCACGGCCGATAACGGTAGCGACGAAGAGATGCCTTTTCCGCAGGCAATCAGGTCGGGCCGCACGCCGTAATGTTCAAACCCAAACATCTTTCCGGTGCGGCCGAAGCCCGCCTGCACTTCGTCATAGCACATCACAATGTCGTGCTCGCGCGAGAACGCTTCCAGTTTCTGCGCGTAGTCGACGGGCAGGAAATCCGGCCCGCCGCCTTGATAGGTTTCCGTCATCACTCCGGCAATGTCCCGGGGCTGCACGCCTTTTTCCGCAAGGGTCGAGAGGAAGAGCTCGAAGGAGGTATTCTCATTCTTGTACCCATCGGGAAAGGGCACCTGCACAAAGGTGCGGTCGCGATCGACCATCCACTCCTTCTGCTTCTCCGAGCCGCCGGCAAGCTGGGCACCCATGGTGCGCCCGTGGAAGGCGTAGTTAAAGGTCACGAAATACTTCTTACGCGGGCCGTGCTTGGCCAGGGCGTAAGTCTTCGACAACTTGATACAGTTCTCCGTGGCCTCGCTGCCCGTGCTCATCAGGAAGACCCGGTATTTCTCGGGGTCAGGTGAGAGGGCGCGCAGCATTTCCGCCAGACGGGCGCGCCGCTCGTGCACGAATACGTATGAGGCCAGCAGTCCGCGGTCGATCACTTCGCGCAGCGCCGCGCGGATCTCCTGGCGCCCGTGCCCGGCGTTGGTAATCAGCACGCCGGAGGACCAATCGATCCAGCGGTTGCCCCAGCGGTCGCTGACGATGAAATCCTCGGCCTTATCCCACACGATAGGGGGCTGGCCCATCATCGCGCGCGGCTCGGAGTGCTGCAGCGCCGCGAAAATCGGCAAGGACTCGGGCACCGGCAGCTTGGTCTTGATGCTGCGGTATTTCGTTTCCACTTTCGGAACATCGACAGGGGTCAAATCATAAACAGCCATGTTGTTCTCTTTTCCTATTTTCGGATGATTTCAATATGCGGATGGTCGCCGTAAACGATGCGCACGGGTGTCGCATTCGCGAGGATGGAAGCGCGCGCGGCCTCCACAACCAGTTCGTTGATGGAGCTGTTGGCGGGTGTGGCGATCAGGCCCTGGGTGTCCACCTGGCGCAGGATTTCCCGCCGTTTGGCGAGCGCCGCTTCCGGCGCAAGTCCCGCCGCGGCACTCTCCACACGGTGAATCGCCTCGGTAATGCCGGCAACGGATTCGTACCCGTAACCAATTGGTTTATACCCCGGCCCTTCCCAGGGAATGAGCCGGTAGAAATCCGGGCTGACGTAATTGTATTGCGAACCTCCGGGACCAATGCCTTCCAGGTACGAATACGTTACGCCGCGGTTGTGGTCGTCGTGGAAGATGAGGCCGGTTTGGTCTTTCCCTTCGCAGTACATTACCATGCCCTGGTCGTTGCTGCCGGCGGCAGCATTGGGATAGCCCAAGCCGTTGATCACGGAGAGCAGGGCGCCATTGTCCCAGGTTACCCGCCCGTGCGACCACAGGAAAGCCTCGTTGCCGTTGGGGAATCGGCCCTTGATCCCTTGCACCGAGACTTCCACTGGCTTCAATCCGGTGATGAAGTAGATCAGGTCCACGTAATGGCACCCGATGTAGGTGAAGGGGTCCGTCCGCTCGCAGGTGAACCAATTCTGGAAATTGGAATGGCGATATAAGTAAGGCTCAATCAGCTTGGCCTCGCCCATGATAAACGTGCCGAACTGCCCCAATCCGTAGCTGCGCCGCGCCACCAGCGACCGGCGATCGAAGCGCTTGTGGTACTCCACGCCCACGAAGCGCCCCTTGGCGGCAGCCAGCTTTTCGATTTCCACCGCCTGCTCATATTTGAGCACCAGCGGCTTCACGCACAGCACGTTTTGATCGTGCTGCAAGGCGTGCATGACGACGGCGTAATGGAGATTATCGGGCATGGCGACCACCACCATGTTGCCCGGCGCCATGGCCGCCACGACCTCCTTGTAAAGCTCGGGGAACTGCTTGGCGGGCGGCTCGGATAGCGCCGGATGCGGCGTGAAATCCTGCCCCGGGAAAGCTTCGTGAAATTCCGCGCTCTCCCGCAGGGCCTGCAAGGGAGGGGTGTTCAAAGCGCAGACATCAATCTTGTGGACGGTCCCGGTTCTCTTGAGGTGGTACAGGGACGGGAGGAGCAGATCGTAAGTGATCATTCCTCCACCTACGATTGTGACATCAAGACTTACTGGTTGCGTAGCCATGGGGACATATCCCTTCTGATGAGGTCCGGAACGCTTTGGGGCAAAGCTTAAGATTATTACGTTCCGGTGGGGCTTGTGTCAATGGTGGGTAGCGATGGGACGCGTGGCATATGCATCGCGGGCTGTTTTCTATCCGGGCCATTCCTGACGGCCGCGCTCCGACGGAATTGCCGGCGCGGAAGAATACCCCTATCGTGCGGGTCCAGGTTGCACCGGGGCCCCGTTTCCCTTACCATCCAGGGCTGAGATCCAATGCCTAGAGGCGGTGATGCGATGCAGAGCAACCCTAATCGGCGAGAGTTTCTTCAAGGTTTAGGCGCTGCGGCGGCGGGATTGTATCTGGAGCCAACCCGGCTGCTGGCCAGCGCCGCGCCCACTGCTCCTGTGGCTATCGCCCGGTGCGCCGCATACGGTCCGGAAGTGGTAACCACGCTGGCCGGCATGTTCGACCAATTGGGCGGATTCGAGAAGCTCGTCACCGGTAAGACCGTGGCCGTGAAGATCAACGTGACCGGGAGCGCCCGGGAGCGCTTGCATGGGATGCCGCAGGGGCGGACCTATTGGGTCCATCCCCAGGTCGTGAGCGCCACGGTTCACTTGCTCGGCAAAGCGGGAGCGCGCCGCATCCGCTTGCTGGAAAGTCCGACCGTATCAAAGGCCAGGACCCTGGAGGAGTTTCTGCTCGAAGCCCAATGGCAGCCCTCGGACTTCACCCGCGCCGCCTCGGGCGTGGAGCTTGAGAACACAAACTTTCCGGGGCCGGCAAAAAAGTACACGCGCCTGTGGGTCCCGGGCGGAGGCCTTTTGTTCAAAGCCTACGACGTGAATCGTTCCTATGAAGACTGCGATGTCTTCGTCTCGCTCACGAAGCTCAAGGAGCACTCAACCACCGGGATTACCGGTGCGATGAAGAACTCCTTCGGCATCCCGCCCACCACGATTTATGGCGAGGGAGCTGGCCAGGACGAGCCGAGCCGCGAGCCCGGGGGGGCCCGGGCCATGTTGCATGAGGGCAAACGCCAACCTCCCCGGAGCGCGCTGCCTGAACTTGATCCGCAATCGCCGCGCGACCCCGGCTACCGGGTCCCGCGTGCCACCGTCGACCTGGCGGCCGCGCGGCCCATCCATTTGGCCGTTATTGATGGCATCGAAACCGTGGCGGGTGGCGAGGGTCCCTGGGTCAAAAATATGCGGCGGGTTCGCCCCGGCCTGCTGATCGCGGGCAGGAATTGTGTAACGACAGACGCTGTGGCCACGGCTCTGATGGGCTTTGACCCCATGGCCGACCGCGGCACGGCTCCCTTTGAAACCTGTGACAGTACCCTGCGGCTGGCGGAACAAGTGGGTCTCGGCACACGCGACCTGCGACGGATTGAAGTGCTCGGCCTGCCGATCAAAAAAGCCACCATCGCCTTCCGGCGGGCGTAGCGCCCACGGGCGGGTTGGGAGGCTGTCTCAAAACTCGTCGTCGCCCCCTGTAGCGCTGCTCTGTGAGCGGCGAAATTTTCGAGAATTCGAACTCGCCGGTCGCGTCCTGCCTCAGCGCAGGCTCCGACCGGCGCAACAACTGAGCCTCTTGCCAACAGGTCCACTACTCACTCCATTTTCCACGACAACGCCCCAGGGCTTGGGCCGGGTGTAGCCCCCGCGAAGCAGCGCCTGCCGACCCTCCCCGCGTTTCGCGCCCCGCGTGGCCCCTTGCCCGCACTCTTGCGCGGGCGCGGGAAGGATGCCAGAGTGGGGGCCATGCACGCGCTCCCTCAGCACCTCATCATCGACGCCGACGATACGCTTTGGGAGGATGGCGTCTACTTCGAGCGGGCCATCGAGGAATTCATCACCTTCCTCGATCACGGTTCGCTCTCACGGCAGCAGGTACGCGCGATTCTGGACGAAATTGAGCTTGCCCATAGCGGCCTGCATCCCTTCGGCTCGCGCGCCTTCGCGGAAAATCTGGCCGAGTGTTATCGCCGTCTGGCGGGACCTGCCGGCGCAGGCAGAGACGCCAGCGATCGTCGGGATCTGACTCACGCCCTGGAGCTCGGCAGGCGCCTGCTGCATCAGCCCCGGCAACTCATCGCGGAAGTTCCCGAAACACTCCATTACCTCGCGCCGCGACACGATTTGATTCTCTTCACCAAGGGCCACCCCGTTGAGCAGAGCCTGAAGGTGAAAGCTTCCGGCTTGGCGGTTTTCTTCCGCCACATTGAAATTGCCCGCACCAAGGACATGACTACTTTTTCCGCTTTGGTCACCCGGCTCGGCCTCGACCGGGCGCGCACCTGGATGATCGGCAACTCTCCCAAGTCCGACATCAACCCGGCGCTCGCGGCGGGATTGCATGCAGCCTACATTGCGCACG
This sequence comes from Acidobacteriota bacterium, assembly GCA_003171295.1. GTDB lineage: Bacteria > Acidobacteriota > Terriglobia > UBA7540 > UBA7540 > Bog-366. The sequence continues at coordinate 7,612 of PMYF01000636.1, forward strand.
CGCAAACCTGGCGCCTCGAGCATGAAGAAATCGCGCGCGGCCCCGGCCGCCTGCTCGTCCTGGAGCGATTCAGTGAGCTGGCGTGGCATTTTTGAAGAACGGTTGAAAATCGAAAGCTGCGGATCGAAGATTCCCTGCGGGCCCTAGGCTTTTCTTCGTGGATAACGAGCTTCCACCATGGTTCGCATCCCGCCGCGCGTCGTGAACTGCCCTTTCACCACCGCCCACTTTGGCTTCGTGGCGCGCGCCACATCATCCAGGATTCGATTGACCGCGTTTTCGTAAAAGATTCCAAGATTGCGATAGGCGAGGAGGTAATACTTCAGCGACTTCAGTTCCAGGCAGAGCTTGTTGGGAAGGTAATGGATGGTGATCGTCCCGAAATCCGGCAGGCCCGTGCGGGGACAGATGGAGGTGTATTCGGGGATGGTAATCGTGATTTCATAGCCCCGGTACTGGTTGGGCCAGGTCTCAATCGCGGGGAGTTCCACGCGGACACCTCCGCGGGCGTGCTCGTCAGTATATTCGGGTTTCTTCGGCATTGTCTCCTCCGGATTCTCCTAGCATAATCGAAAACCTCGGGGCGCGCATAGAGTGCCTTTCTCACGAGGTGTCCGCTAACGGCGGAGCTCTGCACGCGGAGGTGAGAAGCTCGATGCCCGAATGACAGTGCTCTTCGTTGTACCAGGCGAAAACTGCTGATTGATCTGCTCGATCAACCCTGTCCCTCGCCAAAACTCATGCGGCTGCAATTTCAACAGGTCTGGTGCATAGCGGTGGCATTATTAAGAAGCGTTGTATGACCCAAGATCGAGGCAGTTTAGGAAGCCGATTTGGTTTTGGCCAAGGACAGGTAATTGGAGGGCTGAATTGGCACGATATGGTATTTTCCCGCCTGGGTTGATTCCTGCTAAATCTTTGAAAAAAATGGCACTCCCGGGGTGATTCGAACACCCGACCCCTTGCTTCGTAGGCAAGGCGAGTTGGGCTAACTCATTGATGTTGCGGCACGGCTGGCAACCGACAGGCACGTTCAGATACGCTGTAGACACTGAAGCGGTACCGAATTGGTACTCGTTTTTCGACCACTTGCGCAAAGTACGGAGTGTGTACGCCTAACGATATGGTAATCCACCCGTCGGCTCGACGGGTCGATTAGGAAAAGCATCAGGAACCTCGTCAAGCCTCTCCAATTGCGAAGCAGCCCGAGTCCGGAAAGAAGAACAGAGGGGCGCAAAAACGGAGACCAACAGAGCGAGGGTAGGAGTGAGAGCTTACCAGCGGAACCGGACCAACATCAATTGATTCAATGCGGACGAGGCTTTTTTGTAGCCACAGCTGTCAAGCCACAGCTGTCTATTGACAGGCATTCACGCGAAGGGGTAGCATGTGCGTGCTTTTAGCACACGTGTGCATTGCATGGCACATAAGTCTCGCCCCAAGCCGCTTTCGATCAAAGACATCGCTCGGCTGGCCGACGTCTCCCACTCCACCGTGTCTCGGGCCCTGTGCAACAGTCCTCTACTCAATCGCCGGACAGTTGAGAGGATTCAACGGATTGCCCGGGAGTCAGGCTACCGGGCAAGCGCTATCGCCCGTGGTTTGGTGACCCAGAAGACAAAGACCATTGGGGTGGTGGTCACCAGCATAGCCGACCCCTTCGTCAGCGAGGTCGTGAGTGGCATCGAGCAAGCCGCCAATGACCATGGCTATGCAGTCTTCCTGGCCAATTCTTATGCCGATCCCGACCGTGAAGTCAAGGTTGTGCATTCCTTCGCGGAACGGCGCGTGGAGGGCATTGTGGTCACCGCTTCGCGCGTCGGCACCACCTACCTTCAAATCCTGTCGGAACTGCAGGTCCCCATTGTGCTCATCAACAACCAGCGGCGCGGGCAGTTCGTGCATTCGGTCATGATTGAGAACGTGGAAGCCAGCCGGCAGGCTACACACCATTTGATTTCTCTGGGACACACGCGCATCGCCTATTTGGGGGACCGATGCGGCTACCAATCTGACACGGAACGCTTGACTGGATACCGTCGAGCCCTCGAACAAGCCGCGCTTCCTTTCCTTCCTGAGTTGGTCGTCCACGGGGACGGCAAGCCCGCCGGGGGCGAGCAGGCCATGGCCACCCTGCTCGGCTTGCCCCAGGCGCCCACGGGGGTGTTCTGTTACAACGACATGTCGGCCTTGGGAGCGCTCCGTTGCGTCCACGAAAACGGCTTGCGCGTACCCGGTGATATTTCCCTGATAGGCTTCGATGATCTCTTCTTTGCCTCCTACACTCAGCCACCCCTGACTACCGTCCGTCAACCCAGGCAGCGGATGGGGTTGCTGGCCATGGAGATTCTTCTGAAACTGATGTCCGGCGGGGATTCGGCGGATACGATAAAAGTCCCTGCGGAATTGATTGTGCGTGAATCCAGCGCACCACGGCGGATTTGATGCGGACTCTGCCAGCGCTCCCCCCTGCCGGGTCGACACTCGGGAGCGAAAGCCCGGTTAGGCAGTGGCACCGGGGTGAAAGCGAAACCCGCGGGGTTGGAGTAAGGAGGTCCTGATGAGCAGCACGCGACGGCTGACTATGGCTCAAGCCATCATAGCGTTTCTCCGGAACCAATACGTGGAGCGGGACGGGACGGAGCATCCCTTCTTCGCTGGCATGCTGGGGATCTTCGGGCACGGGAATGTTGCCGGCATCGGCCAAGCTTTGCAGCAAAACCCGGATTTTCCTTATATCCTGGTGCGGAATGAGCAATCGGGCGTGCACGTGGCGGCGGGGTTCGCTAAGACCAACAACCGCCTGCGCACGTTTGCCTGCACATCGTCCATCGGGCCCGGGGCGACGAACATGATTACGGGGGCGGCGCTGGCCACGATCAACCGCCTGCCCGTACTGCTGCTGCCCGGCGATATCTTCGCGCGCCGCAATGTAGCGCCGGTCTTGCAGCAACTGGAATCACCGGGCAGCCAGGATACGGGGGTCAACGACTGTTTCAAGCCCGTCTCGCGCTACTGGGATCGCATCTATCGGCCGGAGCAGATCCTGACCGCCCTGCCGGAGGCGATGCGCGTACTGACTTCTCCGGCGGATACCGGTGCGGTAACGCTGGCGCTGCCGCAGGATGTGCAGGTCGAAGCGTATGACTACCCCGCGGAACTTTTCGAAAAACGCGTGTGGCTCATCCGCCGACCCCGGCCTGATCCGGTTTCCTTTGGCCGGGCGGTCGATGCCATTCGCGCCAGTCGCAAGCCCTTGATGATCGCTGGAGGCGGGGTGCTGTACAGCGAGGCTTGGGAGGCCTTGACGGATTTCGCGGCTCGGACGGGCATCCCGGTGGGCGAGACGCAAGCCGGGAAGGGTTCCCTCGCTTACGACCATCCGCAATGCGTGGGGGCGGTGGGCGCGACTGGCACGCTGGCCGCCAATCGGCTGGCGCATGACGCCGACTTGGTGATCGGGGTCGGCACGCGCTATTCCGACTTCACTACGGCCTCGATGACGGCCTTCCAGAATCCCCAGGTGCGCTTTGTGAATATCAACGTGGGTGATTTCGATGCCTGCAAACTTTCGGCCATCCCGATTGTGGCGGATGCGCGGGTGACGCTGGAGGACCTGACGGAAGCGCTGGCCGGCTTCCACGCGAGCGCCCACTATGCCGCCCAGGTCGCCACCTTGAAGCAGAAATGGGAAGCGGAAGTGGACCGTCTGTTTCACCTCGGAAACCAGCCGCGGCCGGCGCAGAGCGAGGTCATCGGCGCTCTGTGGGAAGCTTCCGGGCCGCGCGATATCCTGCTTTCGGCGGCGGGGAGCCACCCCGGCGACCTGCACAAGCTATGGCGCACCCGCACGCCCAACGGTTACCACTTGGAATACGGTTACTCCTGCATGGGCTACGAAATACCGGGCGCCATAGGAGCCAAGATGGCTGACCCCAGCCGCGAGGTGTACGTGTTCCTGGGCGACGGCACGTACCTACTGATGCCGACGGAGATTGTGACCTCGGTGCAGGAGGGCATCAAGCTCATCATCGTGCTCGTTGATAATCACGGCTTTGCCAGCATTGGCGGGCTCAGCCAGTCGCTCGGCAGCGGCGGGTTTGGCACGCACTTCCGTTGCCGGTCTGCCGGATCGGGCCAACTGGATGGTAACTACCTGCCGGTAGACTATGTCGCGAACGCCCGCAGCTTGGGGGCACACGCCACCAAGGCGAACAACCTGGCCGAACTCAAGGAAGCCTTGCAGAAAGCGAAAACGCTCGACCGCACCTCCGTGATTGTGGTGGAGACCGAGCGGGAGCTACGGGTGCCGGGCTACGACTCCTGGTGGGATGTGGCGGTGGCAGAAGTCTCGGAAAGCGCGAGTGTGCGCGAGGCACGGGCTGGCTACGAAGAAGCCCGCAAGCGCGAGCGGCACCATTTGAGATAGCTCATTGCTCAGGTGAGCCGCTGATTCGACCCATGTGCCTTGCGGTCCCTAGGGAGAGGTCGCCGCGGCGACCCAGGCGTCCATCGCCGCTACCGGAGAGGAGAATCTGAGGATGCTGAAACGTTTGGAAAACTTCGTAGAAGGAACTTGGCAGGCCTCGCGTGCTGTGGAGGCTCTGAAAGTGCTCAACCCTGCTTCCGGGCAGGTGCTCGCGGAAGTTCCCCTCTCGCCGGCAGAGGAAGTGGGTGCAGCGGCGGCGGCGGCGCAGAAGGCGTTTGAGGGTTGGAGGCGCACGCCGGCCGGCGAGCGAATCCAGCCCCTGTTTCGGCTCAAGACTCTACTTGAGGAAAACCTGAACGACTTGGCGCGCACGGTTACCGACGAGTGTGGGAAGACCTTTGCCGAAAGTGTCGGCGAATTGCGGCGTGCCATCGAGAACGTGGAAGTGGCCTGCGGCATCCCTTCCCTGATGCAAGGATCAAATAGTGAGGATATCGCGGCAGGGATCGACGAGCACATGATCCGGCAGCCGCTGGGGGTGGTCGCCGCCATCACCCCTTTCAACTTTCCGGCCATGATCCCCTTCTGGTTCATGCCATATGCGCTGGCCACCGGGAACTGCTTTATTCTGAAACCTTCCGAGCGGGTGCCGGTGAGTTCCAACCAGCTTTTCCATCTGCTCGAAGTCGCCGGGTTCCCGCCGGGCGTGGTGCAACTGGTAAACGGCGGCAAGGAGACGGTCAACGCCCTGCTTGACCATCCCGCCATTCGGGCGATCAGCTTTGTGGGCTCCACCCGAACCGCACGTTACATTTACAGCCGCGCCGCGGCCAACGGCAAGCGCGCCCAGTGTCAGGGAGGAGCCAAGAACCCGGTGGTGGTCATGCCGGATGCCGATATGGAAATGACCACGCGGATTCTGGCGGACTCGGCCTTTGGTTGCGCCGGCCAGCGCTGCCTGGCGGCCTCGGTAGCCATCACCGTAGGCGGCGCCGAGAAAGTGCTGGCGGAACAAATGGCCCATGCCGCGCGCAATCGCAAGGTGGGTTACGGCCTGGATGAGGGTGTGGAGATGGGGCCGGTTATCTCGGCCGAGAGCCAGGCACGGATCGAAGGGTTGATTGCGCAAGGCGAGCGCGAAGGGGGCCGCTTGCTCGTGGATGGGCGGGGCAAGAAGGTGAAGCATTACGAGGACGGCTTCTTCGTCTTCCCGACCCTCTTGGAGGGCGTTCCGCCGCAGGGCGAGATCGCCCGCACGGAGATCTTCGGTCCGGTCCTGAGCCTGATGCATGCCGCTTCGATCGAGGAAGCGGTCGAGATGGTGAATGCCCGCAGCTACGGCAACATGGCTTGCATCTTCACGAGCGACGGCTCGAGCGCCCGGCATTTCCGTTACGAGGTCAACGCGGGAAACGTGGGCATCAACGTGGGCGTGGCGGCGCCNNCACGCAGACCAAGGTGGTGGTGGAGCGCTGGCCCCAGCAGTGGAGCCGAAAGTTTTAGGCGCCGGCCGCGAAATCTCGATGGTGCGCCGGCATCCAGCCGGCGCGCGGAGCCGCCGGCTGGGAGGAGAGAACATGGCAGCATTGCGTGTAGGCAACGCCCCTTGTTCCTGGGGTACGCTGGAGTTTGAGGAAGCCCAAGGGGAACAGATCCAATACAGCCGCATGCTGGACGAGTTGGCCGAGACAGGTTACACCGGGACAGAACTCGGCGATTGGGGATATATGCCCACCGACCCGGAGGTGCTCAGATCCGAACTGAGTCGACGCGGCCTGGTGATGCTGGGGGCGTTTGTGCCCGTGACTTTGAAAGACCCGGCTGCGCACGGAGTGGGCGTGGCCAGCGCGCTGAAAACCGCGCGCCTGCTGGCGGCCGTGGCCACGGACCCGAAACCCTATTTGGTGCTGGCGGACAACAATGGGTCCGTGCCGGAGCGCACTCGTCACGCCGGGCGGATCACCCCCGAACTGGGGCTGAGTCCGGCAGAATGGAAAACCTTTGCCGAGGGTGCGAACCGGGTGGCCCGCGCCGTGTCCGAGGAGACAGGGCTACGAACGGTTTTTCACCACCACTCGGCGGGCTACGTCGAAACACCGCAAGAAATCGCGCGCTTCCTGGAACTGACGGACCCGGCCTTGGTGGGACTGGTGTTTGATTGCGGCCACTACGCCTACGGGGCGGGTGACAGCGACGTGGTCAAGGGGTTGGAACGCTTCCAGGAGCGGGTGTGGTACATCCACTTCAAGGATTGCCAGCCCGGGGTGGCTGGCCGGGCGCGAGCAGGACATTGGGATTACTTCCAGGCGCTTCGACACGGCGTCTTTTGCGAATTAGGTAAGGGCTCCGTGGATTTCCCCGCGGTGCTGCGCTGGTTGAAGGCGAATCACTACGATGGGTACACGCTGGTTGAGCAGGACGTCCTCCCCGGCATGGGCACGCCGAAGGAGAGCGCGCGGCGCAACCGGGAATACCTGCGGTCGATCGAGCATAACTATTCTTAGTTACAGGTCTAGCGCGCCCGTTGGCCACAGCCAAAACGAAGTTCTCCGTGAGCTCCGTGCCTCTCAAGCCTCGACACAGAGGTCGCGGAGCATTTCAGTTGCCTCTATGTTAAGGCCCCGCTGACCACGGAGGACACGGAGGGACTCCTGAGAGGAGGAGAATCTCCCGCCGTAGCGAGCAAGCTCAACCTTGGTAGTCGAGGAGGATCCCATTGAGCAAACGTAAACTCCCTATCGGTATCATCGGAGCCGGGCGGATCGGGGCCGTTCACGCTGAGACCCTTGCCTTCCGATTGCCCGAGGCCGCGCCGCTGATCATCGCGGACATCAACCGCCAGGCGGCAGAGGAAGTGGCAACGCGCTGCGGCATCCCGCGAGTGACCGAGAACGCGGAGGAGGTCCTCGCGGACCCCGAGATCGAGGCCGTGCTGATTTGTTCGTCGACCGATACGCACGCCGGTCTTATTGTAGCCGCGGCACGCGCGGGCAAGCAGATCTTCTGCGAGAAGCCGATCGACCATAGCCTGGAGAAGATCGATCGAGCCCTGGCGGCGGTGGCCAGGGCCGGAGTTCAGTTGCAGGTCGGGTTCAACCGGCGATTCGATCCCAATTTCGCCCGCGTGCGCAAGGCGGTCGAAAGCGGCGAGATCGGAACGCCCCATCTGCTTCATATCATCAGCCGCGACCCGGAGCCCCCGCCCATTTCCTATGTTAAGGTCTCCGGGGGCATCTTCCTGGACATGACCATCCACGACTTCGACATGGCGCGCTTCCTGATCGGGAGTGAGGTGGAGGAAGTGTTCACGGCCGCCGGGGTGAGGGTGGACCCGAGCATCGGTGAGGCGGGCGACCTCGACACGGCCCTGGTCGTATTGCGGTTCAAGAACGGCGTGATCGGGACCATTGACAACTGCCGCAAGGCCGTCTATGGATACGACCAACGGGTGGAGATCCTGGGCAGCGAGGGTGCGGTCTCGACCGGCAACTGCTATCCGAACCAGGCGGTGGTCTCGACCTCGAGCGCCGTCCGGCGAGACCTGCCGTTGCACTTTTTCATGGACCGTTACGCGGAGAGCTTCGCCCGTGAGCTGCGCGCCTTTGTGAAAGCGGTACGGGAGGGCAGCCCCACTCCTGTGACCGGAATGGATGGACGCGTTCCCGTGGTCATGGGGCTCGCGGCGCGCAAGTCGCATGACGAAAATCGCGTGGTGCGGTTGGAGGAAATTCGCTAGCACCCCGGCCCCAGCCTGGTTAGGTTACGGCCCCGCCGGTTTGGGCAGACAAGTTCACCTTTGGAGTATTCTGGCCAGCGCCCTGTTTCTGGAGGTTCCCTGTGAAACGATCGACCGCTAAGGTGATATTGACCGACGGCCACTTCTGGATCCCTCTAGCGGTGCTCGTGCTGGGGATATTGTTGCTGGTCTACGTCCATTGACGAGGTAACTCTTTTGGAAACACGAACACCTTCGACGCCCACAGCACGTTCTCTACACGTTCTGGGGGTGGCCTGTGGCCTGGCGGCGGGCGCGTGGCTGGGGGGGGCGGAAGCGCCCACCAAGCTGGTGACCTTGGGGCTCTCGCCGTTCCTGATATCGCTTTGTATGGTGAGCGGCGTGTTTGTGGCCCGCTGGACCCTTCCGGTAGTCTTGAAAGGCACCACTTACGTCTTCCTCGACCTGCGGGAGCGAGCCCACCTGATGGTTTGGGCCATCCTCGCCGGCGCCTTGTGGGGCGTCGCCAATACCCTGACGGTTTTTGCGATTCGCGACGTGGGTTTGTCCATCGCCTTTCCGCTTTGGAACACCAATTCGTTGGTCGGTATCTTCTGGGGCTGGTTCCTGTTCCGGGAACTGCGCGGCCGCGTCTGGAAAACCACAGCCAAGGTGCTGGGCGGGGCCGGGGCCGTGGTTTTCGGCGCAACCCTGCTGGGGTTGGCTTCCGTGCACCGAGCCGGCGGCGCGCCACACCGGTTGGTCCCAGGCATCCTGGCCGCGCTCGGTGCGGGTCTGCTGTGGGGAACGATGTACATTCCCTACCGCAAGGCCTATCTGAGCGGGATGAATCCTCTCTCCTTCGTCACCGTGTTTACGGTGGGCGAACTCGCGACCACCAGCGCTCTCGCCGTGATGTTTCTGGGCGGCATCAGGCCGGTCCTGGGGACTGTGGCGGCGGCACGTCCCGTGCTCTTCTGGCTGTTTCTCGGCGGGTTCTGCTGGGTCCTGGGCGATTTGTTTCAACAATACGCCGCCAAGTATATTGGCATCGGCCGGGGTATCCCACTTTCCAACACCAACCAGCTTTGGGGCCTGGCGTGGGCCGCCCTGGTGTTTGGTGAACTCTCCAGCTTCGGAAAGCCCGCTCAGGCCCAGATCATCGCGGGCTCCCTGATCATGATCGCGGGAGCTGTGTCCATCGCAAGCGCCGTGGCGCCGGAAAGCGAGCAGGCGGCCGTTCGTGAAGTGATGGCGCGCGAGTGCGACCGCTACGGACTGGATCTGGAAGTGACGGCCTCCGCCCAGTTGGGGAAGGACCCGCTCGGGGCCGCCACGCACGGTCGCCGCTGGTGGGACTACTTGATCGTGGCTCTGGCTACGGGTGCCTTCGTTTGGCTGGCCCGTTACGCGACCCACCCGCCCCTCGCCATGGCTGGAACCTGGATTGGGGCGCTCGTGCTCGCGATGCTGGCTTTTCTAGTCGGATGCGGCTGGCTTCTCTGGAAACATACCCGGTTTTCCTGAAGGCTATCCCAGGTCGTACGCCGGGCCTCTGGAGGGCGACAGGGCTTGCGTTTGTTGCCGAGCCGGGATGGCGTTACCCCAAGGTGTGATGAACGTGCGCGGCCGCCGCGACCCTATTTCTTGTCAGGGTTGGGAATCATGAAGTCCCGGATCTGGCCGGCCAGCTCGTGGCAGGCGCCGATGAACTGGCGCAAAGTGCGCCGGGTGGGCCCGAAGTCGTCGAAGTCGTCTAGCGATAAACCGTCCTCTTCGTAGGCCCGCCGGAAGTCAACGAACTTTCGCAGCAATTCCTCCACAATTTTCGGATCGACCGGCTTGTCGATCCGCGCCACGACCTCGACGTCGCTGGCGTTGTAACGGAGCTGCCATTTGTAGGGCGGGGAGATCACCACATCCCCTCCGATGAATTCGCTCCAATGCATGTGATTGCGGAAAGCCGCCGACAGGAGCCGGACCCGGTAGCCGCGCTCCCGGAAGAGGCGATAGGTCTTCTTGAATACGGCCACGCCGGCCCACTCCAGGTACCCGGGATCCGTGGTGATGTTCTCTTTTTCCGCCACTACCTTCAGCCAGTCGTCCAGCCTGCCCACCATGATCGTGCACACGGGCCCCATGGTAGAGACATCCAGACCCTCTCTCTCCCGCCGCCGCAGTCCTCGTTCCAGCGCCTCGGCCACGGCAATGCACTGCGGCAGGCTGAAACAAACGGTGGCGTTGATGCTCACTCCTCGGTAGGTAGCTTCCTCGATGGCGGGAATCCCTGCCCGAGTCACCGGGATCTTAACAATCATATTGGGCGCGAGCTGACTGAAGTGGACCGCCTGCTCCACGATGGCGTTTGAGTCCCGGTAGAGGTGCGGGTCGGTCTGGATCGAAAGCCTCCCATTCTTTCCCCGCGTCCGATCGAAGATCGGCTTCAGAAGCACTGCCGCCTTGGTCGACATCTCCTCCACGACGCCCCAGCCGATCTGTTCCTCCGTGGCCGTTGCCCGCTCCCGGATTAACTGGCGAATGCGGTCCTCCCACAGGTACATTTCCTTTTTCAGCAATTCCATCACAATGACCGGGTTGCAGGTGGCTCCTACCGCCCCGTGCTCAATCGAGTAGGTCAACTCCTGGATGGAGGCAGAATCGTTCCATAAGCAGGTGGGCGTGGTCTGGGTCATCTTGTGCAAAGGGCTTTTGTAGGTTGTCAGTTCAGGCATGGTTTATTCCCGCTGGTTGTTTCCTTTCTATCGTTTCGAGGCGTGGGGGGCTTTATGGGTCCGCCGCTCTGCTTGATGCGGAGAGCACGATGGCCGATCCGGTACTATTACTCTCGCGAACGCGGCGGTCACACGCCCCCTCGCCTTCAGAGGGCTGAGCGCAGCCCACCCCTTAACCCAGAGGCCCTCTCGTCCCCCCAGCAATGCTAATTCGCGGCCTCTAAGCGCTTTGAACATTAATGCCGATGCCTCCGCCATGTCAAGGGATACACCCGTTGAGGGAGCGCGCGCCACCTTGCGGCGGGCGCTGACAGGCCGGGCGGTCAAGCCCGAACATCCAGAGGATCTCCACGGGCTCATCCCGGCCCCGGTCGCAAGCGAATCATCCCGCGGCAACGAAAATGCTAATCGCTTAGACTTCTTTCCGGCTGGATTTGGAATGCTGAGTGTGGCATGATGGCGGTCCAGTTGAGCCGCTCAGCGCCCCCGAGGGCTTCCGGAAAACTCTTGATGCTGCCCTGGAATCCTCTCCCGGCTCAGGGTGGGCTGAACTCTCACAAGCCGTACACCGCGCAAGCAGGAACGCTTGCGCGGCCGGCGTGGATGGCGCCATTAGGTGATTAGAGGCAATCTGCATCTCCGCGAGGAGGAGCCTTTCCTGCGTTTCCGCAGTCGAAGCTCCAGAACACGCCGCCAGGTTGAGTAGAGGGAACATGCCACCATTGAGGAGGCCCAACAAGAATAAACCGAACAAGGCCGCGAGCATTTATGACGTCGCCAAAGCGGCCCGCGTGTCGGTCTTCACTGCTTCCGCAGTCGTCAACAAGAAGAGTCATGTGGGCAAGAAACTGCGGGAGCGCGTCGAAGCCGCCATAGCGAAACTCCACTACCGGCCCAATCTGCTGGCCCGCAGCCTGGCCCAGCAACGAACGCATACGATCGGCGTGGTGGTTCCCGACATTGCCAATCCCTTCTTCCCTTTGGTGGTAAGGGGGGCGGAGGACGCCGCACAGAAGCATGGTTACAACCTGCTGCTCTGCAATAGCGACGACACCTTGGAAAAAGAGGAAAGGGCTTTGGAATTACTGCTCTCGAAACGCGTCGACGGAATACTGCTCACCAAGACAGCCGGCGACTTCACTCCTTCCATCCGCCGCATGATCGCAGAAGTGAACACGCCGTTTGTGCTGCTCATGCGCACCTATCCCAAGCTGACCAAAGACGCGGTGATCACGGACGACTATAAGGGCGCTTACGAGGCGGTCTGCCAATTGGCGCGAGCCGGCCGTCGCAGGATCGGACTCGTGGGGGGCAGCGTCAAATTGAGCACCGGAAAAGCGCGCTGGAAGGGGTTTCGGGATGCGCTGGAGGCGAATGGGCTCCCTTACGAATCCGAACTCCAGATGGAAGGGGACTTCCGAATCGAGTCAGGCTACCGGGGCGGGCATGCGTTGCTCTCCCGCCGGCCGGACGGTGTATATGTCGCCAACTTTCTCATGACTGTGGGGGTTCTGAAGGCGGCGGATGAAATGGGGTTGCGGTGCCCCGAGGATTTCGGACTCGTGAGCTTCGACGATTACCCCTGGCTGGCATTGTTCCGCCCGCGGCTGACCACCGTCGAGCTTCCCAAGTATCAGGTGGGATTTGAAGCGGCGGAGCTGCTGCTCGAAAAAATCGCGAACCCACGCACCCCAGGCGGAGTGCGAAAGTTGATGCCCGAACTGCGGGTTCGCGACTCCTGCGGCTTCCGGCTCCACCTGGCGAAAATGCACTCCGAGGACTCACTCTGAGCACCGAATCCTGGATAGGGATAGCCGAGCTTGGTTTCACACCCGGCAGGCCCGTCCTCAAGGGAAGTTCGCAGTGCAGTAAACAGCCAGTGTCGCACTAGCGGTAGACAAAGAATGGCCGAAGAGCCGGACCGGGGCTGTTACCTTTAATTGCGGAGCGTGACGTGAACCAAAAAGAGAACCTTGTGCACTCGCGAAAACTTGCTGCAGATCAGTCCGGTGAACTGCTCAGACTTCCGCGCGAGGAGGCAGGGTGGGAGTGGATGAGTTTCTTTGTGAGGCGGTTGACACCCGGAATGGTCTGGGAGGTTGAGACAAGGGGTGAAGAAGCGCTCCTGGTCCTTCTGGGGGGGCGATGCCGGGCCGAGTGGGGCAATGGCGAGCAGGAGATAGGGGAACGAAGGAACGTTTTTGAGGGCTTTCCCTACGCTCTTTACCTCCCTTCCAACAGCCATGCCATTCTTAAAGGCCAAACTATCTGTGAAGTAGCCGAATGCAGGGTTGCATCCAACGCGCGCCTGGAGCCCAGGTTGATTACTCCGCGGGATGTCGTCAGCAGCCTGCGGGGAGGCGAGAATGCTTCCCGCCAAATTGTTGACATCCTCCGGCCGGAGTTTCCTGCTGACCGCTTGATCGCGGTGGAGGTCTATACTCCGGGTGGAAACTGGTCAAGCTATCCTCCCCACAAGCACGATGTCCACAACCCGCCCCAGGAGGTTGACCTGGATGAGTTTTACTATTACAGGATGGATCATGCTGAAGGTTTCGCTTTTCAAAATCTTTATAATCCTGGAACCTCGCAGGATGTGACGCTGAAGGTCCACGACGGCGACGCAGTGCTTGTCCGGGACGGGTACCATCCCGTGGTGGCCGGTCCGGGGTATAACGTTTACTATCTAAACTTCCTGGCCGGGACTTCGCGCACCATGGCGGTCGTGGAAGATCCCGAACGCGTCTGGGTACGGTCGACCTGGAAGCAACCGGATCCCCGCCTTCCCCTCGTGCGGGGTTAGCTCTGGGTGCTGAGCGCCTGACGCCTGAGGAAGACCCCATCCACAGCCAGCTTGTTGATGGTCCTCGCCAGGGAGTTCACCAAGAGTCCCCCGCAGCTTATTCCGGAAACACGATGGTCTTCATGAAGCCCGCCGGCTTTTCCATCATCAGTGTGTAAGCTTGCTGGATGTGGTCGAGCTTTAAGCGATTGCTGATGAGAGATTGTACGTCGAGTTTGCCCGTAGCCAGTATGTCCAGGGCGCGCGAATAGCTGTAGGGGTTGACCCACGACCCCAGAATCGTGAGCTCCCGCGAAAGCACGTTGAACGGAATGATGGTGGCCTTTTGCCCCTCCGGGGCGAACCCAAAGATGAGCACCCGTCCACCCCGCCTAGCCAGCTCCACGGCCTGCTCAAAGGTCTCCGCCCGGCCAACGGCCTCAACCACCACGTCCGGCCCCAGGCCGTCGGTTTCGGCCAAGACCCGCTCGCGCACGTTCCCATCCTTAGGATTGATGACCACCTGCGCGCCGAACTTCTTCGCCATCTCGCAACGGGTTGCCTCCTGTTCAATTAGGATGACCTTGCGGACGCCGGAGTGCAGGGCAAACTGCAAGTGAATCTGGCCCATCGGTCCGCCCCCAATAATGGCCACTGTCTCTCCGGAGCGGTAATTGATCCTGTCCATCGCATGGACAACACAAGAAACAGGTTCGGCGAAGGCGGCCGCCTCGTCGGCCAGGCCTGCGGGAATGGGATAGATCCCTTTTTCACTGGCCGTGCAGTATTCCGCAAACCCGCCATCGCGCAGTACTCCGTAGGCCGCGAGGTCGTTGCAGAAGCACGGCTGCTGATTCCGGCACCAGTAGCACTTGCCGCAGCTTTCGTTGGGGTCACTCACAACCCTCTGGCCCACCTTGAGGTTCTTAACCTCTTTCCCCACTTCCACAATCTCCCCCGCGTACTCGTGCCCGGGCACAACGGGAGTGCGGGCCGAGTATTGTCCGTTATAGAGCTTCAGGTCGGTGCCGCACATCCCGCAGGCTTTCACCTTGATGAGCACTTCATCACTACGGGGAGCGGGGACGGCGACGTCCTTGACCACGATTCTCTTTATGGCTTCGAGCACCGCAGCTTTCATGTTTCCTCCGATCACTTATCGAGGTTGCGCAGTTTTACGGGAGTGCCTTTCCGAGCCGATTCTTCCGCCGCAATGATCAGCCGCGTGTTGAGCAGGCCGTCTTCCCCGCTGGTCAACGGCCGCTTTCCATCGCGCAGGCATTCGACGAAGTGATACATACTCTCGACACTGAATCCCATCTGCCTGCCGTGGATTTCAGGAGTGACGAAGATGTCGGGGAAGGAAGCATCGGGGAAGCCCGCGGGAGTCTTCGCAGTGTATTTCGCAATGGCGCGATCGTGGGTCGGGTCGAGATAGATGACTCCCTTGGAGCCGATGATCTCGCACTTGTGGTCGATCAAGCTGGGGGACGACTGGGGGAGCACCCAACTGTTTTCGATGACGGCGGTCGCGCCGTTCGCGAAATCCACCAGGGTGATATACATGTCCGCCGTGGGGATACCCTGGCCCGTCAAAACGCCCTCCTTGCGCTGGCAGAATACGCGCTCCGGTTTCGCGCCGACCAGCCAACAGGTCGTGTCCAGGGCGTGGCTGCCCAGGAAAAGCATGACGGACGATTCTCCGGCCCACGGCAACATCTTGGTGGGCACGTAAATGGTGTCGCTGAGGCGGTAATAGATATAGCTGATGTCGCCAAGTTCACCGTTCCGGATGGCCTGCCAGGCGTAGAAGTAGGCCGGATTCCAGCGGTTATGCCAATCCACCATCAGGTAAACGTCCTTTGCCCGGGCTGCCGCAATCATCCGCTGGCACTCCCGGACGGTTGTGGCGAGCGGCTTTTCCACGAGCACATGCACGCCTTGGGACGCAGCCTTAACGGCGATATCGGCATGCGCGGTGTCCGGCGTAGCAATCGAGATGCCGTCGAGGCCCTCGGCAAGCATTTCGTCGACGCTGGTGAAGTATCTGCCCACGCCAAATTCCTTGGCGGTCGAGGCGGCACGCTTGGCGTCCTGATCGCAAATGGCCACGAGCTCCGCAGAGGCATGCTGGAGGTAGGCCCGAATGTGCATCCGACCCCAACTGCCCACGCCGACGACTCCGAGGCGGACTCGCTTGGTCTTCATAGGCTCATCCCTTTCATGATGGCAAATACCTTGTCCACGATCCGCAGGGTGTTCGAGATGTCTTCATCCGTGTGGGCCGCGGAGAGGTACCAAAGCCCCTTCTCGGTCGGGAAAATATGGATTCCATGATCCAGAAGTAGCTCGCGAAATACAAAGTATTTCTCGTTCTCCTGATCGAACGCGTCCCGCATATCCCAGATTTCGTGTTCATGGAAGGAAACGCAGAATACCGATCCCGGCCCCTGGATGCGCACAGCGATGCCGTGCTTCTTCGCCAGCGCGCCGATCTCCTCCATCATGTGTTTGCCGATGTCATTGATCCGCCGGATGATGGCGCAGTTGTCCTTTTTTAGTTCCGTGAGCACGGCTTTGGCCGCTGCGCAGCCAATGGCATTCCCGTTGAATGTGCCGGCATGAACCGCTTGCCGTCTCGAAACCACTTGCATGATCTCGCGGCTTGCCCCGTAGGCAAAGATCGGGAATCCACCTCCGAGCGCTTTGAACCCGCAGGTGATGTCGGGAATAACGCCCAGGGATTCCTGCGCGCCACCCAGCGCGCCCCTCAGCCCGGTGATGGTTTCGTCAAAGATTAACAGCGCGCCATTCTCAGTGGCAAGCTGACGCAGGCCCTCCAGGTACCCTGGGCGCGGCATGATGATGCCACAGTTGCTCATGATGGGCTCGGTCAGGATGGCGGCGATCTCGTTCCGGTGATTCCGGAAGGCGTTTCTCACGCCCTCGAGATCGTTCCAGGGAAGGACCACAACGTTGTCGAGGACGTTGCGCGCTACTCCCTTGCTGTACCCGTGGATGACCGGCTTGGGCTCGGCGCGCGAGCCGAAATCCTCCCCCTGGTCGGGGTGGAAGCTGAAAAACACATTGTCCATCCAGCCGTGGTAATGACCCTCGAACTTGATGAACTTTGTGCGGCCGGTCACCGCGCGCGCCAAACGTAGGACAGCCTGTACGGCCTCGGAACCTGTATTGTTGAAGTTGACCATTTCAAAGCACGGGATGGCGTCCACCAGCAACTTTGACACTTCGATTTGCAACGGATGCGGTTCGCCAAAAGCCGTGCCCTTATCCAATTGCTCCCGGACCGCGTCGTGCAGCACCTGCGGGCAATGGCCGAGAATCAGGGGGCCATAATTCAAGAGATAATCGGTGAATTCGTTTCCGTCCACGTCATAGAGCCTGCTTCCCCGCCCGTGCGTCATGTACAACGGGTGCGGTCGGCCAAAGCTTTGTACCTGAGACCCCACGCCCATCGCAAAAACTTCCTGGGCTTTCTCATACATCTTCCGGGATTGCGGGTATTCTTTCCAGTTCCCCATAGCGTGTACCCTCTGCTTTCTTCCTACCCGAGTTTTACGACTCGATTGGTTTGATATGATTCGACCACGGCTTCGACTGCTTGCGTGGCCAGCATCCCCGCTTCTCCCGAAACCGGTACCGGCTTGTCTTCCAGCACGCAAGAAATGAAATCCTGAATGGGGGGTTCTTCCGTAACGTTCAGCAGAACGAAGGGGGTCTGATACTTGTCAGCGGTCACCGTGATGCTTTCGTAGTCAGCGCTCACATCAATCCTCCCCGTCTCACCCTGGACCGAAAGCCACATGTCGTTCACGGGGTTGCGCCAGTTTCGGCTGAGCACCCAGGAGGATTCAAAGTGTACGACAGCCCCTTGGCGCATCCTCATGGTGGCTTTAACCAGATCCCGTGTGGGGAAGCCCTTGCTCGCCAAAAGGCCGTGCCTGGCCATGGCGAATACCTCCTGGGGTTGGTCGTTCAACATCCAGAAAGCAAGGTCGGCAATGTGGACCATGAGGAACCATTCCGGTCCGCTATGCTCAGCCCAAGTCATGTTGCCTTCCACCCAGGAAATCGTGTCCGAGAGCACAAAATTGCCGCACACCGGCTGGCCAATTCTCCCTGCGGCGATAGCCTCGCGGGCGGCCAGGAAGGCGGGATACCATCGGTTGTGGTAGTTCACCATGAGTTTTCGACCGGAACGGTCTCGGGCAGCAAGAATGGCCCGGCACTCGGCCGTGGATTCGGCCATGGGCTTTTCCAGCAGAACATGCTTTCCCGCCTTCAGAGCTGCGACGGCATAATCCGCGTGGGCATGATCAGGAGTGGCAATGGAAAGGATTTGAATCCGGTCGTCGGAGAGCATATCTTCTACGCGGGTCGTCCAGGCGCAATCGAACTTTTCTCCCGCTTTCCTGGCCCGGGCCTCGCTCCGGCTCCACACTCGCACGAGTTCAACCCGAGAATCCTGCTTATATGTCCGGGCGTGAACCTGACCGTAGATTCCCACTCCTAGAATTCCCACTCCCACTTTTTGCATGTGTGTCCCCTCGGAGCTTTCCTTGCTTTCTGGGAGATCCCTCGGAAGATTCGCAGTTAACGGAATGGAAACGGGGGCAATCCCCCGAGCCTCCCTGGCCGCAGTCGTTGTCCAGACCCTCCCGCCGACTCCGAATATGGTGGCTCGAGAATACTGCGGGAGGAGTCATGACCAAGAACGGGCTGATTTTTATCAGGTTAGAGTGAAGAAATCAAGATTAAATTCACTAACGTTGTTTTCTATGATCCTGGCATAAAGACTACCGGTGAGTTTATTTCGTTATGGTATGTTTGACGACACCAGCGGGCTTGCGAGGTCCCCGACCCGCGCGCTCCTAATGGCTTGGTTTTCGGGCGCCGGGCAACTGCAAGTATTGCTGGTTGGGATGATGAACCGGATTGGGATTGCGCACGCGTGAAGCAGCCGGGTTCTGGCTAAGTCGTATTCCTTGCATCCAACCTTCGGCAAGTGAATCTTTTGCACTCCGAGAGGGATGGAGAGAGGGTCTGGTTTCCGCCTGCGGAAACATACGCGCGAGCAAATCTCGGGTGCTGAGCGGGAGGGAAGCACATGGCGAACAGGTAGCGACTTGTAGCCTTGACTTCTATTTTTCTAAAGTGTAAGAT
>PMYF01000734.1:0-2397 GCA_003171295.1 Acidobacteriota bacterium
CGCCCCTGCGGGGCTGAGGCGGGAGAGCGTAGCGCGGCAGCGCAATACTCTGCGGTTCGTCTTTCGGGTTCGTCCGAATCACCATCCGCGCCGGACCATGCAAGGATACGTATTTCACCTGTCAGCAATCGTTATCGACAGTGCAAGCCGCAGAGTTTGAACAGCGCAAACTCTACCCGCTTATTGGGTGGGCGTTGGTGATAAAATATGGTGAGGAGGGTCCTTCCATGCGGAGAATGCTCCTTGCCATTATGGTTTTTGGGAGTGCTCACGCGCTCACGGCACAGACTGTGACTTTAAGAGCCAAACCTTCTTTTCAGGCCGCAGAAACGCTTTCTGCCAATGACATTGCAGTTCCAATTCTTTGCGCCGCGAATGGGACTGTGGTGTTGGACGCCTTTATAACTGAAACGGGAGAGGTTCAGAAGGTTGAGGTCCGCCGGGATATTGCCTGCCTTACTCAGCATGCGGTCCGTGCGGTAGAAGAATGGAAATTCTCCCCGGCAACGGTCGCAGGCAAATCAGTTCGTTCGAGAATGCCCGTGGCGGTTGTTTATTGTCCGGCGGGTTCGTTTGCCGGGCCCGTTCCCCTTCCTGCGCTGATACCCCAGAGCGAGGCGGC
This sequence comes from Acidobacteriota bacterium, assembly GCA_003171295.1. Lineage (GTDB taxonomy): Bacteria > Acidobacteriota > Terriglobia > UBA7540 > UBA7540 > Bog-366. The sequence continues at coordinate 623 of PMYF01000734.1, forward strand.
AATCCAGGCGGAGCTCCAGCCGGCGGAAGTGACTCGTACCGCGTTTCCGAAGTATCCAGTTAACACGGTCGTCGCCGGGGCAGTCGTGCTGGAGGTAACCCTGAATGAGAAGGGAGAGGCGGAGGAAGTAAAGGTGCTCCGCGACCTTCCCCCTCTCACCGCGCAGGCCAAGGCCGTGGTGGCGGACTGGCGGTTCATGCCCGCCACGGTCAACGGCAACCCGGTCCAATCCAAGATTGTTCTCGTGTTTGTGTCCAGACCGATGGTTTCTCTTTCTGACAGCGCGGGTCCCTAACCGATCAGAGCGAATCCACAAACACCAGGTAGGAAGATCCCCAAAGGTTGGTAGGAATCGAGCCGCGCGGCTGGCTGGTGATGACGATGCGGAATCCCGGCGCGGCGGAGGCGATCCGTGCCTGCAGGTTTGCCAGCGAGGCGGCCGAGCCGATCTGAGGCTCGATAAGCGCCAGGGTTTCGAGGACCGGGTAGACGATTTCGCCCGAGGGCGCCATGCGCGTCTCGAAGCCATCGGCGAGGAACTGCATCTGGGCGTCGATTTCGTAGAAGTGCCACGCCAGGCAGGCGCAAAAGTTGACACCCTTCTCGAATTGCGCCAGGGCCTTTTCATTCGCGGCAGGCAAGGTGGCGTCAAAGACCAGCACCAGGCGGCGTTCATCCTCGCGCGTGAACTCCCGCACCTTGAGTTGCTGGGCCTTGGCCGTGGCTTTCCAGTCCACGTGACGGGCGCTATCCGATTCTTGATAGTCACGGATGGCGTACAGATCGTGGCCTCCCCCCTTGTAAGAGCTCTCCATTACGCCGCCGATCAGCGGCAGGATCTCGTAAAACTCTTCCGTGGGTTGCACGTTGGGCAGAACCAGGATTTCCTGCTGGCTCCTGACCTCATGCGCCTTGCGCAGCAGCCCGAAGGGAAACTTGGTGCTGACGCGGAACCCCTCCTGCGTGTAGCGCCCGCGGCGCGGAAAAGTGAGTTCGACGTGCTGCGTTACCGACGCACGATGCGGGATGTAGGGGACATAGACCGGAGCGTCCAGGATCTGTCGCGGCGCGACGATGGGCGCGCGTTTGCGTTTGCCCTTCAGGGGAGAGCGCGCGGAAACCGTGATGGAGAACGAAGGGAAGATCCATTTCAGGTTTTGAACCGTCAGGCGCGAAATCAGGGGGCGCTCGGCAAAGACGTGCTCTGGCAGGACAAAATCCAGCTCGAGTTGCGAGAGCACAATCGCGGACAGAATCCCTGACATTAGTATTCCCGCCAGCAAACTGGAAAGAATGATGAAGAGGAGATTGTTGCCGGTGTTGAGCGCGGCGACGGCGATGACCATGATGATCAGAAAATAGGCCACGCCCTCATGCGTGAACTCATACTCGATTTTAATCATCCACCGTTCGAGCGCGGTCCGCCGCGCCAGAAAGGGGACGACCCGGATGGCGACGACCGCGGTCACCAAGAGCGAGAGGGCGGCCACCCACGCGGCCGCCTCCGCCTGGCCCGCTTCGTGGAGTGCCGAGGAATACAAGGCGAGAAAGAAGGCCATGCCCAGGCCGAAGATCGCCAGGAAGAACCGCCGCCAGGCAGGCCGGTCGATGTGCAGCATTTGGTGGCGCGCCAGAATCCAAAGGTCGCGCAACACGCCACCGCGCGTAGGTTGGGAAACGCTCGCCATGAAGGGCTAATTGTAACTCAGGACACCCTGGAAGGCAGTAGGCAGAAGGAGTACAGGTGTCATTTGCGAGACACGGGCACCCCCATG
>PMYF01000734.1:2437-8189 GCA_003171295.1 Acidobacteriota bacterium
CACCAGGACCGGCAGAAGGCGGTAGAAGCTACCCCGCGCCCGGCGCCATTGTTGCCTTCTGACTCTCAACTGGGCGGTTGCTGCTTACTGCCCACTGCCTTCTATAGCGGCACCGGGGTGGATTCGAGGATTTCGCGCAGGATCGCCTCTGACTGGTCGGACTTCTTCATCGTGGAAAGGTAGCGCGAACTCACCACGCAGCGGTGTGCGAAGACAGGGAGAGCCAGCCGTTTGAAGTCGTCGGGGATGCAGTAGCTGCGGCCTTCCAGCAAGGCCAGGGCCTGGGCGGCGCGATACAATGACATGGAACCGCGCGGGCTTACACCCAGGCTGAGGTATTCATGCTGGCGAGTTCTCTCTACGATCGCCAGCGTGTAATTCATCAGCTCCTCATCAACTGTGATACGGCGGACGGCCTGCTGGACCTCCAGCACCTCAGCGGCATTCATGACCGGTTTGATTTTGGCGAGCGGTTCGGAGTCCGCAAAATTCCGCAGGATCTCCTTTTCACTTTCACGATTGGGATAGCCGACGCGCAGGCGCATCAGGAAGCGGTCCATTTGCGACTCCGGCAGAGGGTAGGTGCCGTGATGCTCGATGGGATTCTGCGTGGCCATCACCAGGAAGGGTTGCGGCAGGGGGTAAGTGTGATTGTCCACCGTCACCTGGTATTCGTTCATGGCTTCCAGCAGCGCGCTCTGCGTCTTGGGTGTGGTGCGATTGATTTCATCCGCCAGCACGATGTTGGCGAAGATGGGGCCAGGCCGGAATTCGAAGCGCTGGGTCGGCTGGCTGAACACGCTGATGCCCACGACGTCGGAGGGCAGCATATCGGAAGTGAACTGCAAACGGTGGAAGGTGGAGTTAAACGAGCGCGCGAGGGAATGCGCCAGGGTTGTCTTGCCGACGCCGGGGACGTCCTCGATCAGCAGGTGGCCGCGCGCAAACAGCCCCACCAGAGCGAGTTGGATGACTTCGTTCTTTCCCCGGATCACACTCTGCACGGACTGTTGCAAGCGCTNNGGCGCGTCTGGACCATGGGCCGAAAATCTGTTATGTTCATTGCTTACCGTGGGCGATTAACTCAGCGGTAGAGTGCTACCTTCACACGGTAGAAGTCACAGGTTCGAGTCCTGTATCGCCCACCATTTGTTTTCTTAAGCTTACCACGTTCCCCCTCCCCTTCCGTGTCAATCTCAGCCCGATGGCCAGCCCGACCCGTTATTGCAACGAATCTGAAACTGGCTTTTGATTCATCAAAGACTCTATACATGCCTGCGCTGAACGCTCCCCCTTCATCACGGCAACCATGTATTGTTCTTGTGCTTTGAGATTTTCCTCAGGCACGCTGTGGATGTAGGTACCCGCCGTGATGTCAGGTTTGCCGTGCCGCAACAGTGATTGGGCAACCTTCACGTCCTTGATAACCAAGTTCACCCACGTGCTGAGGCTGTGCCGCAACGAATGGAATCCAAACCTCTCGCCCGGCGTGATAATCCCTGCGTCAATCGCTGCTGGTTTCAGATAGTAGCGATTGACCATCTGCCCAGTCCGAGGCTTCTTGCCGTTCAGCTTGTCGCTTGCAAATACAAAATCACTTTCCCGGTGGTACGGACTCTGGCTCCGCCATCCTCGGAGGAATTCCGCCAGGGTTGAACCCATGGGTACATTGGCTTTGGACGATTTCGTCTTTGTCGTTGTAATCTCGGACAATCGGAAAGCTTGTTCAATCCGAATGCTGCCATTCTCGAATCTCACGTGCCTCCATTGCAGAGCAAGCGCCTCACTGATGCGAAGCGCAGTAGCCGCAATCAGCACTACCAGGGTTCTTTCCGGGTCTTGCAGCCGGGAGATAATCTGCCAAGTCTCTTGGGGTTGGAGAACCCGAACTTCTTTGTCTTTGTCTTCAGACCCCGGCACCAACACTCGACTGATGGGATTGCGGCAGATTTCCAGTTCGTGCAGGTCTGCGTGTTTGAACACCTGCCCCATCACCATTTTGATTTTGCTGACCGTCTGCCAGTCATAATCCTCGTCATCGTGAAGGTCGTACAGCCAATCTCGGATGGCAAGTGGCTTGATTTTGGCGGCAACCTCATCCTGCCAGCGTGGCAGGATGAACCCGTCTAAGGCATGTTGATAGCAATAAATCGTCCCCTTCCCCTTGCGCTTTCCATTGCGCTTGTTGAAGGGTAGACCGTGGTTGATGTAATGGTTTGTGAGCCAGCCGAACGTCGGCTGACCATTTGTTGGATTAGCAATGTATTTCTCGATGAGGCGAAGCTCGCCAACCCGTCTCCAAGCGCCGTTTTCATCTCCAATTTCAGCGACCAAGCCGAGCCGCATGGTGTTTTCCACCATCTTCCCGTCACTGGGTCTTAGTTGCTGATGGCACCAGAGCCAAGCCATTCCGTCCGCCCGTTCCCGCTGGCGAAGCCAGCCGTTTATCTTGTCAGCCATTGGATTTTCTCCTTTGGCTCACAGGGGCTGCTGCGGGCATTGTACATCGGGCTGGAGTCAGGAGGGCCTCGAAATCTGCACTTACCTCGCTCAGGCGATAGCGATAAACGTGCCGCTGTTGTCCCCTATATGCGTACCCACGAATTTTGCCTTCACGAGTAAGTTTGAGCACTTCCGCTCGCCTCACCGCTAAGAACTCGGCGACGACCTGGGGGTCCACATACGGCTCTAGCCGTGAGATGGGCGCAGTCGTCATCCCCTCGGTCAGGGAATACCCTGCCACTGGCAGTTGCGATTTGTCACTGTGAGTAGCAGTTTCCATATCAATGCTCGTCGTGGCACGAACCAGTAAGCGGCGTCCAGACCTTTGAATAGCCTTACTGGTTCAATCCCCGTCCCGGATTCCACGGGGCGACTTGCTCGTTCTTCCCACGCCTGCAATATACCTGCGGCAAAGAAGGTTTCCGGAAAATTCTGCGGTGCCGCTACGCCCCACAGGGCGTTTCGCCGGAGTCCCACCGGCTCATCAGGCGGCTCTCGCCTCTCCAGATGTGGGCGGACATCCTGTTTCCGCCGTATTACAACCCGGCTTTGCTGCTCGCCTACAATTGCAGAATACATTCGGGGTTGGCCCCATCTCCGGGGAACGACGATGTGCCAATGGCCAGGCAACCGGGAAAACCCCGAAGTTCCTCTTGCCTTCCTCCCACAGGCATTCCCTCACGCCGTTCCCCCAGCAGTCCCATCCCTCAGCGACATCACGGGCGAATACCTCCAGCCTGCGTGCATCCGGGAACCAGGACTTTATGAGGTCCCGGATTTCCTTTGGCTTCTCCGAATGGCAAGTCCTTTTCGCTTTTAGGACTGACGGGATGCGCTCGTACTTTCCTGGAGGCGAGAAGTGCCCCCTTGTCCCGACCAGCAGTACCTCGTGCTGCCCACGGAACCAGAAGCCATACGCCGGACTGCCCTTGTCCCACACCATATGAGTCTTGTACTTGAATCCCCACGCCTCCATCACCTGCAAGCCTTCAAGAAGCTTGGGGGCGGTCGTCCACAGATAAAGGACGGCATCCTTGGCGATGTTGAACTTCAGGTTGCAAATGTCCTCCAAGCTCATAGTGGGGTAGTGGTTCTCCACCCTGTCCTTCTTGCGAGGTATGAAGTCATACTTCCAAGGCGGGTCGGCGTAAATAACTTGGTACGGGCCATCCATCATCATCATCTCCTTCTGTCCTGCCATCCTCGGGCTGGGCCTCCGGCTCCTGCGCCTCCTCGTCGGATGGGGCAGCATCGGTCTGGGGTCGCCGTCAACTCCACGTCAACGGTGTCCTCAGCGGGCAATTCAAGACGACCTTGGGCTACGCCGCAGGCTTGTCGCCGAGCACCCGCAGGAACTCAAGCGCCTCGGGTGGGACTCGCTCCGTGGCGATGTCATAAGCCCCGTTGGCGTCATTGAGCCAGGCGTCGGGCATAAACCTACGTTCTGCAAAGTACTGTCCGAGAACCTCCCCCCTGTTCTCGCATCCGCCCATATCCACGTAACCGTCCTTGGGGACCTTGACCCTCTCCCCCGTGGTCAGCCTGACTTGGAGGTTGAATGCCCTGCTGGAAAGTCCCCCGACGACGTGACCGTGCTGACCGTCCTCCATCCAGATGGGAGGGAGGTATAACCCCCCTGGCTTCTTGGCCGTTGCGCTTTCTGGCTGGGTTTCGTCCTCGGTGGGTGCGGCAGCAGGAGAGGCGAGAGGGGCGTTGGGAGCGGCGGAATCTCCTTTTCCGGACGCACTACTTAAGGGGTGATTGGCATCATCGGCGTCCTGTCCACGCCGTGCAGCCCTCGGCTTGACGAGGGGAGGCTGCGGAGCCGCCCCCCTCTGAAGCTCGCCCTCGGCGTAGTGGAACTCGGGTCCCTCGGGCTTCTTCGCCGCCTTGAGGGCAGCCTCGTGGTCGGGATGGCAATACCAGTTGACCCTGCCCAGCATCCTCGTCTTGACCTCGCCGCAGTGGCGCAGGAATCCGAGCACGTGCAGCTTGAAATGGTCAAGGCTTACCCCGCCCCCGTTGGGGCAGGAGGCACTCGTGACGTGGATGTCCGCCTCCCTGATGAGTGCCTTGGCAGACCAGAACCCTCCACGCTTGAGCACCTCCTGCGCAGCCCCGGAGGGAAACACGTGCTCGGCGCTCGTGTCGGCGGATTGCAGCCTGTTGCTTCGCTCCTCACTGCTGGCATAGGAGATTTCCCACAGGATGCACTTGTCCAGCAGCCTGAGCATCTCCCGCACCAACTCGTGCCTGCCGGGCTTCTCCGCATACACGCCGTTGAGGAAGTTGGCGACGATTTCGGGAGTCGCTATCTTGGGGTCTAGCCAGATGCCCTCGGGGTCGGGAGGCTCGGGCTGCCACTGCTCCGCCGCCACTTGGTCTTCAACCTCAGGGAGCGTGTCGGCGGCGGCAGCCTCGTGTATCCGTGCGACCTCGGCGTCGGTCACGGGGAGCGCTGGTTCCACGACCTCGGATTCCGGGACGTTGATGTCGGTCACCGTTTCGTTGGCGGCAGAGTGGACTTTGTCCACTGTCTCGTCACTGGGCATCGGGACTGGGTCAGGGTCGCAGACCTCGGCGTCCTTGGCATCGGGTTCGTCAACCTTGATATCTGCCACTGAGGTTTCGGCAACCCCCGCCTTGTCGGGCGCAATCGCCTCAGCGGGAAGGCTTTTCTGCCAGCCACCGCCCAGATGCTTCTTGCGGATTTTGAAATAGTAGGATGGGTCGCACTCCAGGATGAGGCGGATAGCCTGCTTGAAGGAATCGCAGGGTTGACTCTTGATGATGAGCGGCGACATCCCTTTCCGCTTGCGGTCAGCGATGCGAATCGCCAATTCGTCAAAGACCGGGAAGCGTCCCACGAGCCATTCGTTGATGTAGGTGCGGACGTGAGACCAGACCTCGCCTTGGGCTTCCACCTTGGTGACTAGGGCTACGTCCGAAAGAGCCTTCGCCTCCTGGGTGGTCACCAATGCGAGCAGGTCGTCGGGCGTCCCTTGATTGGTCATCTTTGCAATGTAGTCCCTGTCCCTGAGTGGGACGAGGGCGGTGCTTGTCGTTGCCATATCGTTTCTCCTCTCCATTACTTCAAGACATCACGTCCTGAAGTTGATTGGCCAGCATGGGTTGGCCGCTTATACCTAGTTACCAGCGGAAAATTGGGCTTTCCGACTGGACTGACGGATTTTTGGGGGGGACTTGATTGGAGATGGCGGACGGGGGAAAACGCAGTACAATCTGCGCA
>PMYF01000616.1 GCA_003171295.1 Acidobacteriota bacterium
GACCTGTAGGGCATCTCGGCATTCCAGGACGCAGCGTCCATAGTATGTTCGAAATTCAGCCTGAAACCGTTTCGAAAGAATCTGAAACTTCTAACCAAGCAAGAATCGACCGCCGACCGCAGTAACTGTCATATTTTGATGACACCACACAAACCTCAGGCTCCTGGGCACTCCCGCGACCCCCGGCCGCATCCCATTCTCTTCCCTTATAGCATTTGGAATCGTGCCTCCTGCACACTTGCAGATTTCGGTAGATTGCAGAGCTGCGCTCTGCGCCAGCCGGCAAAAGTCAGGGAACGGTTAGGAGGCGGGTTCCCATTGGCAGGGCAAACTCAATTGAGGCGGGCTCTGACTGGGTGCTCAGGCAGCTTGTGGTTTCAACAGAAAAAACGTGAGAGAATGCAACTCGCAAGAAACGGGGCGCATCTAAAGTGATTAGCGTAGCCCTTGGTTTGAGATTGGAGTAAAAAATCCAATGTCGATTCTTAGTCGCAGCTTTGTCTCCCTTTTTCTCTTTAGTTTGCCCGCGCTTGCCGGCCCCTCAGTGCAAGGAATCAACAATTTCTATCAGGTGGATGAACACGTCTATCGCGGAGCACAACCGACGACCGAAGGATACAAATACCTGGCGAAGATCGGCGTTAAAACCGTATTGGATTTACGGGAAGACGATGAACGGTCGTCTGAAGAAGGGCAGGTTGTCACTTCCTTGGGCATGCAATATGTGAACGTTCCCATGACCGGCCTGACCCCACCTACTGAGGCAGAGATTACTAAAATCCTGGCGCTGCTGGAAGATGGTACGGCCGGTACCGTATTTGTGCACTGCAAGAGCGGAGCAGACCGCACGGGCGCCGTCATTGCTGCCTACCGGATCGATCATGATCACTGGGATAATTCTCGGGCTCTGAAAGAAGCGATGTCGTGTGGCATGAGCTCCTTTCAATTCCCGCGCCAGAGCTTCATCCGCAAATTCCAGCCGCTAGCGATTGGTGAGAAATCCGAAATCTTCAATGCCCTTCCGGATCGAGGGAATTTCAACGAATTGGCATTCACACTCGGTTGGTAGAACTTCTGCGATCGGCATAGGGTGAGCGGTTACCCGCTCGCCCAGCGCTCACGACTCTTATCCTGTTTTTGTTCATCGGCTCGCATTTTTGTTCCGCGCTTCCTTCAGACCCCGCCTCACAACGACGCCCTGGCGCTTCGCTAACCCGGATCTCTCACCACGGGATTGGAAGGGCGGGGGGTTAGCCCCGCCCTTCCGGCAGTCCCTGCGACAACCCAGAGGAAGCCTCGATCACTTTGGGTCTCGCCAGAGATAGTTTTCCGTTATCCTGTATCTCTCGCCATTCGACCGGCCAGCATTTCTCGATGCCCGAGAAAGGAGTGCAACATGCAATTCGACCGCCGGCGATTCCTAAGGGGTTCGCTGATAACCCTGGGGAGTTTAGCCGCAAGGTTTGACGCCGCTGCCCAAGCGGAGGGAGCGGCAAAGGCCGGGGCCGAGGTCACGACCTTCACTGCGGATGTGACGCCTCCTCCCGGTGAACCTCTGGGTTTCACGGATGCGCCCACGCGGGTTGTCGAACATCCCTTGCTGGCCAAAGGCATTGTTCTGCGCGACGCGGGAGGGACCTACGTGCTCTGCGCACTGGACTGGTGCGAGATTCACAATGGCTCCTATGAATTGTTCCGGCAGAAGATCGCCAAGGCCGCTCGAACCTCTCCCTCCCGCGTAGCTGTCCAGACGCTGCACCAACACACGGCGCCCGCTTATGACACCGAGGCGCAGCAGATTCTGAATAAGATCCAAGCCGCTTCGCCCTGGAAAGGGCTGGAGTTTCTCGAAGAGGCTGCCACCCAAACCGCGGCCGCCGTGGAGAAAGCCACGGCTCAATGGAAAAGCTTGACCCACGTGGGCACAAGCTGGGCGTCAGTCGACCAGGTGGCTTCCTCGCGGCGTATCCAGCAACCCGACGGAACCATCTTGGGGCGTATGAGCAGCGCCACGGACCCGGAGCAGCAGAAGGCGCCGGAGGGCGCGATCGACGGCTACCTGCGGACGCTGACGTTCTTCAACAGCGGAACGCCGGTGGTCCGCGCGCATTATTACGCCACTCATCCGCAGACTTACTATCGAGACGGCCGCGTCACTTACGATGTCCCGGGAATTGCCCGCAAGCGGCTGGAGAAGGAATCGGGCGTATTCCAGGTGTACTTCACGGGCTGCGGCGGAGACATCGGAATGGGAAAATACAACGATGGCACTCCCGCGCGCCGGCCAGCGCTGGTTGACCGTCTGTACGACGGGATGGTCCGGTCGATCAAGGATGTCCACGTAGAGCCCGTCTCCAGGCTGCAATGGACGACGGTCGACGTCCGGTTTCCCTTGCGGAGTGACGAGGCCTTTTCCGAAGAAGCCAGCCGCAAGATCCTCGCCGATGGCAAGGCTCCGGCATTTGCGGCCTTCAATGCGGCCTGGGTGCTGGCTCAAGTGGCGCGGGCGAAAGCGGACCGGCCGTTCCAACTGAGCTGCCTCACGATCGGCTCGAGCCGAATCCTGCACCTTCCCGGAGAACCCTTTGTGGAGTACCAGCTTTACGCCCAGCGCCTGCGGCCGAAACTCTTCGTAGCGGTGGCCGGCTACGGCGACTGCGGTACGGGATATATCTGCACAGACAGAGCTTATTCCGACAANNGAACAGACGGAGTCGTTTATCGGACCGAGCGAGAAGCTTCTCAAGGAGGCATTAGCCAGACTGATTACGGATACGCCAGCGGCATGAGCGAGCCGGAGCAGAAATATCCCTGAAGGAGATGGAACGACCCAGTGGCGACGGTGGACACCTACGGGGACCTAATGCCAGGGGTGAGGGAAAGGTATGGGGACAGGTTGGATTCCAAAACAAGTCCGCAACCATCCGCAACTCAGACGCAACCAACTCCAGAACCTGACCACACGGAACCCGTGCAAATTACTGAAATGATTGGTAGCGGGNNCCTAGGGATTATGAGACCCTCGCTCTACCACTGAGCTACCCCGCCACAGGGTCTCCGGCCGATTGTGCGGCCGGCAACACCTCCACTCATAGTAGGGTAATCAACCGCGCGAGGTCAAGAAAGCTGGCGCGCTGTTTTCGGCTTTTGCGCGGCTCAGCCGGCGCCGGCAGAGCAGGCAGGCCGGTGCTCAAAAAACCAGCGTTGCCCCTCACCGCTGCGGCGGACCCGGGGGCCGCTGGTCCGGCATTTGCAGCAGGATTGTCCACAGGTTCGCCCGCCCGTCAGCGCTTGGCGCCGCTATCCGCGAAGCGCACATCTTGCACGAACTTGCCGATCTGCAAGTGTGCATCGGCCTCCGCCAGGATCGGTCGCCCGTTGAACCGCAGATTCTCAATCGTCACCCTTCGGACGTCGTGTTTGGCGTCGAGGCCCGCAAAAGCCGAGGGCGGCAGCCTCTTCCCCGTCACGGAGATATTCTTGAAGATTACGTCTCGAACCGTGCCTTGTTCCTTGTCCCGGGTGATGGCAGTCGGGTGGATGATGATCACGAACAGGTTGGGCACATACTCGGCTTTCGCCGGAAGGATTGCGCATCCCCCGCAGGCCGCGGCTGCCGTATCGGCCCGAGGGTTATACTTCTGGGCCCGATGCTCCTGAATCATTGGCAGCGGGTTCGCATCGTCCACCTCCACCCGGATATCTTCGAAGCGGAGGCCGTGTATAGCGGCCCGGTCACTGTGCTGGATATCCATGGCGATGTGGGTGTTCCGGATCACGTCGATATCGCGGAAGACCACGTCGGTAATTTCCGGAGCGCTGGTCTCCGCCCCAATCTCCAGCGCCCGTCCCCAGTCGCACCAGATGACCAGCCCACTGATGCGCAGGTTGCGCACCGCCTGGCTGTCGTAGCTTTGCCCGGCGACACCCCGCGCGCCTCCCGAGTCGCCTTTTACGCCCTTGATCACCATGGAATCATCGAAGGAGCGGATGAAGGAGTCACGCACCGTCACATCCTGGGTATTGCACATATCAATGCCATCTGAATTATAACGCCAGAAACCCACCAGCTTGACGTTTGAAATCTCCAGCTTGCGCGATCCGAAGGCGCTGAGGCCATACTCGTCGGAGTCGCGAAGGATCACGCCATCCACCTTCACATCCGAGCAATCCTCCAGGTGGATGGAGCCGCCGCCCTTGCCGCGCTCGAACTCGCTGGTGTCGATCACGCCGCGCCCCAGGATGCGCACGCCGGAGACGCCGCGCCCCTCGATCGCCGTGTAGACCACAGCGCCGCCCGCGATGTAGACCGTCTGGCCGCTCTTAAGCTGGATCTTCCCCGGCCGGTGAACGCCCGGGCCGAAGTAGAGCACGTTCGGGCCGCCGGGCTGGGGGACGCCCGTTTCAGGCTGGTCGGCGAAGAGGTGCAGGGCGTGATGAGTGCCGTCGAGCTCCACAGTAAATTGGCCGGGACGCGAAAGCCGCAACGTGATGAGCTGGCCCTTGATGACTGGATGGATGCCCCGCGAAGCCGGCCGAACCGCCACCGACTTGAAAGGTTGCTGGGCGGTCACTTCCACCACCACCGGGCCCGACATTTCCCAGTACGCGAAGCCCGCGAGTTCCGTCTGGTCAAGCGGCCGCTGATAGCCCGGCCACACCTGGTTAAAGGGCATCGCCGAGACGCGACAGGCGTACACCGGCACGGCCTGGCCGTTCACACGCAGCGTGTAGTCCTGGAAAAGCTTCTCTTCCGGCGGAGCTGCCCAGCTCACCACGGCCCTGCCTTTCCCCGGCTCCAGGGTTTTCCCTTTCATCCCCAGGGCTGGCCCGAAGCCAGTCACCAGAAAAATCGCCATGAGAACGAGAGCCTTCTTCAGCCTTATCATGGGGTCTCCTTCGCCAGGCGCTTGTGCCGAACGGTAGCGTAGTATTGCAGAGGCCCCGCGATGCCGTCCAGTGCATGTTCCCATAATGCCCCGTCGAGCCGTCATGCGTGTAGTCGAAAGCCAGGCTGCAAGCAGAGTTGCCGGTGGCCATGGCGGAAGTCTGGCGATTCACCGCGTCGCAACGGTAAGAAAAGTACCAAGGACCTTGAAAAACAGGTCGCTACGCTGGTTTTCTGTTTTCCTTTCAAAAACACTCTAATTTTGCCCCGATTATCGCGTACTTTTG
>PMYF01000524.1:0-6418 GCA_003171295.1 Acidobacteriota bacterium
GTTTTACTCCGCCCTTGACACCCCTATCGCGTTAAAGTGCGGTCTAACAGCCGCCTGCGGAGGCATATGAATTCCCCCGAACTAGCTATGACTTCTTCAAACCGCGTGGAAAACATTCCGGTAACGGCCAGGAGAGTGGTCACCCTTACACCTACTTCCGCACCCTACCAGGTCCCTGTGATTGAAACGCTCTATCGGCGCATTGGAGACGGCTTCACCGCCGTGATGCTCCGGCCCCCGCGCCCTGATATCCCCCAAGCTGCCCTCGGTACGGGCACGTTCCCCCGCCGGCTAATCGCAGGTCTCTCGTTTAGCCTCTCGCTCTCCCCTGATCGAAGGGAGGGAACTCCATTTTGGTTCGTTTACTCTCCCGCTCTGCCTTTCGTGCTCAGGTCCCTGAAACCAGAGGTGGTTATCAGCAGCGACTTCAACCTCTGGACGCTTACGTCCATACTCATGGGCTATCCTACGGTCCTTTTTTGGGAGGGGACACAGTACACGGAACGTACGGTGCGGCCTTGGCGTATGCGCCTGCGCAGGTGGATTGGAAGCCGAGCCAAAGCCTTTGTGGTGAACGGAAGCCTTTCTCGCCGCTACCTCTTGGACGCAGTGGGGGTTCCGGGGGACCGAATCATCGAAGGAGGCCTCTGCCCCGAACCACCGCCCAAATACGTGCGGTGCGGCCCCAGAATGCTACGCCCCGGAGATCCGCTCCGATGCCTATTCGTGGGCCCGATGGTCGCTGGAAAGGGTGTGCCCCATTTGCTTCATGCCGCAAAGTTGCTTGACATACATTTGGGGGAACGGGGCCAGTTTGATATCTTGCTGTTAGGCGACGGTCCGGAACGGCTCCGTTACGAGGAACTCGCTCGTGAACTAGGCATCCAGAAACGCGTGCACTTTGCAGGCGACGTCCCTCCCGACCAAGTTTGGCGTTTCTACGAACAGGCGCATGTTTTCGTCCTTCCAACTCTTCAGGACAACTGGCCTTTGGTTGTCCCCGAAGCCATGTCGACGGGTCTCCCGGTATTGGTATCAAAACGTGCCGGGTCTGTGCCCGACCTGATCCGGGAAGGAGAGAATGGGTACTCGTTTGACCCTGAAGACCATGAGAGCTTGGCCTCTCATTTGGAGGAATACGTGAGGAATCCCCCCCTGATCCAGCGCCATGGCCAACGGAGCATCGAGCTCGTGTCGCCCTATAACCCGCAGCGTGCGGCAAACGCGTTTCTCTGGGCGGTGGCTAAGGCAAAAGAGGGAGCGCCCAATTAGCCGTTGTGGGGTCCAAGCTGACCTTTGTCCCGCGCATGTCCAGTTTGCAGCTTCAAGCCGTCCCAAACCTGGTTGGGGTGAGAGAGGGCTCACTTACTGGTGGATGTTATCCATTGAGATTTCAGAAAACGGCTAAGAACTCGTGCGATAGCATCCGTATCGCGTGGCTAATGCCATCCCTGGCGAGGGGTTACTACTGGCAACCATTGTACAGGGATTTCACCAGGCTATTCCCGAACACAGTCATCTTCACTGGGAACTGGCCCGGGTACTTGCGCGGGTACGAGGAGTCGTTCACGGTGCAACAACTGGGGGGCTTCAAGTTTGTTGCTTGCAATCGAACCGAGACCGGGGCCGATATCGGATTCACGCGAGCGCCAGCCTCGATACTCCCCGAGCTGAGAAGGTTTCGTCCCTCGGTGATCTTTACATCTTCGTTCACCATCTGGACCTTATACGCTTTGATCTACAAATCTTTCAGCCGTTGTCGCGTAGTCGGGGTATGGGACGGCACCTCACCCGGTACGGCCTTTCTCCACTCGCCGATAAGGCTGCGTTTACGCCGAACGCTGGCGCGTTTTATTGACACCGTCGTCACCAACTCGGACGCGGGAGAACGATACTTGCGGGACGTTCTGCGCATTCCCGAATCCAGGATACTCCGCCACCCCTATCAAGTAGCTGAGCCCGGGGCACTTTGTCTCGATTGGGATGGGGGGAGCCCCCTTAACCTGCTCCCCCGCCCGGTGTTTCTTTTCGTCGGAAGCCTGATTACCCTCAAGGGCTGGCGGTACCTTCTTGAGGCGGCCGCGCAATTGGTCGAGAAAGGCATGAACTCCTTTTCTGTTGTGTTGGCCGGCGACGGGGAACAAAGGCAGGACTTACTCAGGATGGTCACGGCTCTCAGGCTGGAGGGCATCGTTCATCTAATGGGGCAGATTCGCTATGAAGACCTGGGTGCCTTTTTCCGAGCCAGCGATGTGTTTGTTCTCCCTACCTTGGATGATGTCTGGGCAGTCGTCGTTCTGGAGGCCTTGGCGTTCGGGAAGCCCGTCCTCTGCTCTCAGTACGCTGGCGCAAAGGAAATGGTCGAACACGGGGTGAACGGCTATGTTTTCGACCCTCGCAACTCGGGAGAGTTGGCTGAGCACATGGCGCGATTTATCCAGCAGCCGGGGTTGATCGCGGAGTTCGGTCAGAAATCCAAGGAGATCATTTCCCCGTACACCCCGGAACATGCGGCGACAGTTCTAGGCAAACTCGTTCTGAGGCTCCTGGGTCGCAGCGAGCGCGCACTCGCCCTTGAGGAGCTGCCGCAGGAGAATCCCTGAGCGGTGCATCATCCTCGCAGGTATTGGAAAGACCCGCACGAGCGAAACCCTGGAAGATACACATCTAGCGAGGTTTCACCTCACACTGACAAGGCGTGACCCCTCATCCGGCCCGCTATGCGGACCACCCTCTCCGAGGGGAGAGGGTGGTCGCCAAAGGCGACCGTGTGAGGGGGCATTGCGGTCGCAATAGCTTCGGAAATCTCGACTCAAATAGCCAAGTTTCGAATATCAAGCTTGCCAGAGAGGGCTAATAGGCTTGCGAGTGCTCATCTCAGCTTACGCCTGCGAACCGGACAAGGGTTCAGAGCCCGGAGTCGGTTGGACCTGGGCGCTGCAGATTTCGCGCTGGCATGAGGTCTGGGTCATCACCCGGGCGAACAATCGCGGCTCCATCGAGAAGGCGCTGGCAGCGCGGCCTATGCCCAATGTGCATTGGGTTTATTTCGACCTGCCGCGCTGGGCGGCCTTTTGGAAAAAGGGGAGGAGGGGCGGCCACGCCTACTACTACCTCTGGCAGTTGGGCGCGTATTTCGTCGCCAGGAAGTTGCATCGAGAAGTGGGCTTCGACCTGGTCCACCATGTGACCTTTGTGAATTACTGGTTGCCGACCTTCCTTGCCCTGCTCCCTGTCCCGTTCGTCTGGGGCCCAGTGGGAGGTGGAGAATCGGCGCCCCGCGGTTTCCGGCGCTGCTTTAGTCTGCGCGGGAAAGTTTTCGAGCTCCTTCGTGACCTGGCCCGGAGGCTGGGAGAGCTCGATCCTTTTGTTAGGCTGACGGCGCAACGAGCCCGTGTAGGACTTGCCACGACTGAAGAAACGGCGCTCCGCCTGCGCGAACTGGGGTGCCGGAAAGTGATGGTGCTTTCGCAGGTGTGCATGCCCAGCGAGGTGATCGCTCGCCTCGACGCCTTCCCCGTCCGGCAGAGTGGGCCTTTTCGCCTCGTCAGCATTGGGAATCTATTGCACTGGAAGGGCTTCGAACTTGGTTTGCGTGCCTTTGCCCGCTTCCAGCTATGGGCCCCGGCGGCAGAATACTGGATTATCGGGGATGGTCCAGAAAGAAAGGACTTAGTGAAGCTGGCCGAGAGGCTGGGGGTTGCGGAGAGGGTCATCCTCTTGGGCGCCATTCCCCGGCAGCAAGTTTTGGAGAAGCTTGCCGAATGCGATGTGCTGCTGCACCCCAGCCTGCACGATTCCGGCGGCTGGGTCTGTGTCGAGGCGATGGCTGCGGGTCGCCCCGTCGTTTGCCTTGACCTCGGGGGACCCACCGTGCAGGTTACCGAACAAACCGGCATCAAGGTACCGGCCATTTCCCCGGAGCAAGCCGTCCGAGACTTGGCAATGGCCATGCTGCACCTGGCACAGGACCCCGACACCAAAGCTCGCATGAGCAAAGCTTCTCGCCGGCGAGTGCAAGAGCACTTTGCTTGGACCAGCAAAGGCGACCGGATGCACCAGATCTATGAGGGCATAGTGGCGCCGGCGGAGGACCAGGCATGCTGAAGGCCGGGGAACTCCGCGACACTCACAGGCTCACATGGTTTGCCGCAGCCCTGACCCTGGGCATGGTTCTAACCTTCATCGCTCAGCGTTTTGGCGTTCCGGCGGCGTTTCTTGGCCTGCTGCTAATTCCCCTGGCTGTATTCGCCGTTCCCGCGGCCATCCGGCAGGTCATGGGACTTTCCAGCGCCCTGCGGATGCGCTTGGCATGGTGGCATGGACTCTGGTTATTGCTTCTTCTGAGCAGTCTAACGTTCCGAGTCCGCACCTCCGAGGCCATTGAGGATGCACCGGTGGATACTTGGGCCGCTTACCGGATCGCCTTGGTGGGGATCGTTGCCCTCTTCCTGGGTGTGCGCCTGGCTCTCAGGAGAACCACATGGGTGGGGTCGCTCTTTCGGGGGCTCCCAGGCGTATTGGCAACCTATGCCCTGGTCTGTGCGGCTTCTACGGCATGGTCGGCCTATCCGGCCTGGACGCTTTACCGGTCCTTGGAATACGGGGTCGACCTCGCCCTATTGGCTGCCATTCTCGCTACCGTCGAGTCAGCCGAAACATACCGCACACTCTTCGACTGGACCTGGGCACTCTACGTCCTTCTGGTTTCCTCCATCTGCGTCGGAGTCCTGGTTTGGCCCGGGGAGGCGCTTCAGCCCTCCCCGGGCCTGATCGGGACCGCCCTCACGGGGGTGCTGCCAGCAATACCCGCCAATACCGTGGGAGAATTGGGCGCGGTAGTGGCAATTGTCGCGCTGGCGCGGCTGCTGCTCACGAGCGGGGACCCGCCCAACCATACGTTCTATTCCTTGCTTCTGCTGGGCGGCCTCGTCACGCTTGTCCTGTCACAAACACGATCTGCCATTGCCGGTTTCTTGCTGGGAGCGGGGTTGCTCCTGTTCTTGGCAAAGAAAACCACGCTTTGGGTGTCTGCGATAATCGCCAGCCTGCTGATATTAGCGTCCCGCGCGGGGGACTTGCTCGGAGCCTACTTCCTGCGGGGACAGACTCCAGAACTGTTTGCGTCCCTGAGCGGTCGTGTGGATTGGTGGGAAGCGGGGTGGCAGGCGTTCATGACAAGCCCGCTGACCGGCCTGGGGGCCTATACAGCAAGGTTTGCGGTCCTTGCCAAAATTGGAGAATCCGAGACTTCCACCATCCATAACACCTACCTGGAGGTACTTGTGGGCACCAGCTTCTGGGGTTTGGTGCCTGTGCTGGTTGCCCTGATCGCAACCTGGTGGATCTTGATAGGGTGTGTGCGAAACTATCCTCGTAACTCCTGCGAGCGACAGATGGCGCTGGAAGCGGCCGCCGTCCTTGCCGTGGTCAGTGTACGCTCCTTGTTCACCACCCATCTGATCGCACATCCCTCCCTCAGTTTTCTCTTGCTGGTCGGCTACGCCGAGTTCCTGCGCCGCCACAGGAGCCAACGCAGACCAACCGGCGGATGGGTTCCAGCCGTGAACCAGCCATGAATCCGGAGGACCCCGCCCCCGGCAACTCTGTTCCGTGAGACTCAGAGCAACGAAATGAACATATCCCCAAGCAGTAAAAATCGCGAGCTCGCGTTTGGTTTCACCGCCGCGCTTGCTCTCTTTCTTAGCCCTGCCCTCGTCCCCACCGGGCCGGTTGGCGCACCGGTTGTGGTCGGTCCCCATCAGCGGATACAGGATCTGGTTGAGCGCAGCCCCGAGGGAACAAGCTTCCTGATTCAGGCAGGCGTCCACCGCCTGGAATCCGTAGTTCCCAAAAATGGAGATTCTTTCATCGGCGAGCCAGGAGCGATATTAAACGGTGCCGTGGTCATCAAGGCTTTCGAGCGGCAAGGGAATTACTGGACCGCCCCTTGCTCAAATCCCAAGATTGCGGGTCACGGGAAATGCCAGCCCCAGTATCCCGCGTGCACGCTCCCGGAAGACCTTTTCGTGGATGACGAACCCCTGCGGCGTGTTGCAAGTCTGGCGGACCTGGCGCCGCGCACCTGGTACCTGGACTATGCCGCGGGCAAGCTCTACATGCCGGACGATCCCACCGGCCACACCGTGGAGCTGGGCGTGGTACCTCACGCGTTCTACGGTTCCGCCACCGCGGTAACCATCCGAGGGCTGGTTATCGAGAAGTGCGCAAATCCCGCCCAGAGTGGCGCGATTCATGCGCTCACTGATCCCGGGCCGCTTAGTCACAACTGGCTGGTAGAGGGGAACGAGATCCGGCTTAATCACGGAGCAGGCATCCGGGTAGGTCACGGGACGCATGTGGCCGGAAACAGGATTCATCACAATGGCCAAATCGGAGTCGAGGGCAGCGGCGCCAA
>PMYF01000524.1:6482-17878 GCA_003171295.1 Acidobacteriota bacterium
TTTACCCGCAATCTCGTGGTTCGTACGAATTACGTACACCACAACCAGGGTCCTGGGCTCTGGACCGACGGGGACAATGACTCTGTCCTCTATGAACGGAACCATACCGCGGCGAACCTGATGGCGGGTATCGACCATGAGATTAGTTTCGACGCAATCATCCGAGACAACGTGATTGAGAATGACGGGTTCAACCCGCAGGGGGCCAGCCTCTGGTGGGGCGCCGGCATCCACATCTTAGCGTCCTCCCATGTCGAGGTTTACGGCAACACGCTCCGGAATTGCATGAATGGGATTGCGGCAGTCCAGACCCAGCGTGGCTCCAGCCTAAGAACCGGCCGTGCGTATCTTGTTCAGCACATCGATGTTCACGACAATACGGTCGTGCAAAGCTCAGGTACAGTGGCAGGCATCGTGAAGGATGCACACTTTGATGATGCGGTCTTCAAAAGCTGGGGTAACCGGTTTCGAGGCAACACGTACGTGCTCGGTGCCACAGAAGGCGAGATCTACCAATGGATGAACGCCTCTCGGACGAGGGAGGAGTGGCAGGGTTTTGGCAATGACCCGGATGGCAAATGGGCTGCCCTGGCGCGACCAGCCCCCGCCAACTACGTGGACCAGAGCACCCTGCCAGTGGAGATGTCTGCCGGCTCCCTTTGGCTATCGCTTCTGCCGGCTTCAATCCTTCTTCCGGCCAGGGTGTCCACGATGCTGCAAACATGGGGTATCAACCTTCTGGCTCGATAGGGCGGCCATAACCCATCCAGAACTAAATGTCGAACAGGCTGCGGAAAAAGCCTCGCGCCGATGTCATCCTGAACGCTTCGCTGTCATCCTGAGTGGAGCGAAGTATCTTGCTCTGCCGGCTCAGGGTAAACTGTGCGAAGAATCTGCCGAGATGGACCCCCGCCTGCGCGGGGGTGACGATGAAAAGGGCCGCCGCGTTCCGCCTGAGCCGTCATTCCCGCGCAAGCGGGAATCCACCTGGGTCGCCAGGATCCGGCTCCCGGTTTTTGTGCCGAACCAAGGCGAGATGCTTCGCTGCGCTCAGCATGACAGATACCCTTTTCCCGCAGCCTCCTAAACGCTAAGATGAAGATTCTCCTCGTCCACAATATGTACCAGCAACCGGGGGGGGAAGACACTGTCTTCAACCAGGAGCGGGAGCTGCTGGAAAGCGCCGGCCACCAGGTTCTCACCTACTGCCGCAGCAACCGCGAAATTGGCAATTCCTCCGGTCTGCGGCGCCTGCCGCTAGCAGCTCAAATGGTATGGGCGCGAGACACGCGGCGGGAAATCGCCAGCTTGCTCGCCTGCCAAAGGCCCGACCTTGTGCACATCCACAACACCTTCCTGATGGTTTCGCCCTCCATATATGCAGCTTGCAAAGAAGCCCAGGTTCCGGTGGTGCAGACGTTGCACAACTATCGCCTTTTCTGCCCGGCCGCGAATTTCTTCCGTGCCGGCCAGGTCTGTGAAGAGTGTGTCGAGCACAACTTATGGCGGAGCGTTCATCACGCCTGCTACCGGGACTCCCGTGCCCAGACTGCGGGTGTGGCATGCATGCTGGAAGTGCATCGCCTGCTGCGCACCGGCTCGACCATGGTGAACACGTACGTGCCTCTGACGGAGTTTGCCCGCCGGAAGTTCATCGCGTGCGGCGTACCTGCTGAGAAGACCGTCACCAAGCCGAACTTTGTCCATCCTGATCCCGGCCCCCGCCGCTCCACGTGTGACTATGCGCTATTCATCGGCCGGCTTTCCGCGGAAAAGGGGCCGGAAACACTCCTCCAGGCTTGGAACCGCCTAAGGGTTCGCGCCTCCCTGCGGATTATCGGCGATGGCCCCCTCCGCTCCCGCCTCGAGGCCGGCACTGACGGTCGAGCGCCGGACATCTCCTTCGAAGGGCAAATAGGCAGGCCCCAGGTGCTTTCGGCGCTCAAGTCGGGGCGCTTCCTGGTGTTTCCGAGCCGGTGGTACGAATCGTTCCCCATGGTAATCGCCGAAGCCTTCGCCTGCGGAACCCCCGTCATTGCGTCGCGGCTCGGAGCTGCTCAAGAGATCGTTGAGGACGGCCAGACGGGCCTGCATTTCACGCCCGGCGACCCGGACGATCTTGCGGCGAAGATCGCGTGGGCCTGGACCCACCCCGGCGAGATGGCCGCGATGGGCCGCGCGGCGCGCGCCGAGTACGAAGCCAAATACACCGGTGGACGGAACTACCAAATGCTGATGGAGATCTACAAACACGTCTTGCGTGAGAGGTGCTGAGACCCATGGGTGCCTTGGCCGCTCGCGACAGTTGCGTGCCGAAACCGTTGGGGCTCGGCGGTCCTGCCGGGTATGGGTCCTTCGCTGTCGTGAAGCGAATCCGTAAGCTCGACGGAGTGCTTGGCCTTGAGGGTAAGCGCGTCCTCGACGTGGGTTGCGGCAATGGCTGCTATACGGTTGAACTAGCGCGCCGTGCTAAGTGGGTGTGCGGCCTTGACATACAACTGAAGCACCTACGCGCCTTCGAACCCCAGCTGCCCCGCCTGCAAGGGGTTGGCGAGAACCTCCCATTTGCTGCCGAGACGTTCGATGCCGTCACGATGATAGAGGTGCTTGAACACACGGCCTCCGATCTGGGCGTATTGCGTGAATGCTTCCGGGTCTTGAGGAAAGGAGGGCACCTTGCCCTCTTCGTGCCCAACAAGCTGTACCCATTCGAGAGCCATCCTTGCTTTTTTGGGAGCCTGCCACTCGGCCACAACGTCCCATTCGTCTCGTGGTTGCCGACCTTCCTTCATCGCCGAGTCTCTTCTGCCAGAATCTACACACTTCGCAAAATTACCCGCCTCGCGTCGGAGTGCGGGTTTACGGTGAAGCGGATTGAGTACATCTTTCCCCCACTAGACTCGTTCCCACTCCCCTTGAAGGCCGCTTACCGACGGGTCGCGTGGTGTCTGGAAGAGTCCCCGCTGCGAGTGTTCGGCGTCTCAATCTTCCTATTGTTGGAGAAAACGTGGCCGATACAAACGGGCCGCCGGCCGTCATACCGGCCGAAAACAAGTCCCGGCCCGCCTTCAATGTTCTGGGCGTAACCGTGGATGCGGTGCAGATCCCCGAGGTTATCGAACTGATGGAGCGCTGGATCGCGGCGCGCGCAGCGTGCCACTTCATCGCTTTCACAGGCATGCACGGAATTACCGAATCTCTGCGCGATCCGCTGTTCAAGCGGATTCTCAACTCGGCTGATCGGGTGGTAGCAGATGGAATGCCCCTTGTGTGGCTGGGCCGGAGGCATGGTTACTCGCTGCGCCGGCGTGTCTATGGACCGGAACTCGTGGAAACCTTTTGTCGTAAGACGGGGCCCCGCTATCGTCACTACTTCTATGGCGGCGGGCCGGGTGTGGCGGACCGTCTGGCCGAGGTCTTGGGGCAGCGACACGGAGTGCGCACTGTCGGAACCTACTCTCCGCCCTTTCGCCCCCTCCGCGAGGAAGAAAAGGTGGAAGTGGACCGCCGCATCCAGGTGGCCGCGCCGGATGTCGTATGGGTCGGTTTGAGCACTCCCAAACAGGAGCGCTGGATGCACGAGCACCGTCAGCGTCTGCCCGTGCCGTTGCTGGCCGGAGTGGGTGCGGCTTTTGATATGCTTGCGGGCACGGTGAAGCAAGCTCCGGCCTGGATGCAGGAGAATGGGCTGGAGTGGTCCTTCCGCCTCGTGCANNTCTCTCTGGCGCTTCTGGGGGTCAAGAAATTTGATTAACCCCGGTGCCTTCACCTAAAAGAGCTGCCTCCAGGACCGGAACGGTTTGGCCTGGTTCTGAAATTCTGCCCCGGCTTCCGGCTTGCGCGGGAATGACAAGACAGTTGACCCACCTAAGGACATGAGCCCCGCAGGACATCTACCCTCCGGGTGCCATTCTCAACCAACCTTATGGCCTCAAGGCTCCCCGCCTCCTTCAACGGTCATCCCCGCGCAAGCCGAAAGCCACCCGGCTTTAGGGAGTCGCCGGGCAGGCTACCTCAATAATCCTGCCCTTACTCACGAGCAATAGCCATCTGCAAGTACTCGCCTCCCTGTCCGCACTCCATTGCGACAGGCCCGCGGAATAGCATTCCCTCCCCTCCGACTATCAGCCCCAGGAAAACCAGCAAGGCCTTTGCCCGGAATACCCCGCCGAAGGCAATTCTCCGGTCAGCCCGTGACTGGAGACACGGTGAGATTCAGGCCTGGCTTGTAAGCGTGGGCGCGCGCCCGCGAAGCGGGTTCCTCCATCTTTTCTGCCCTGGAAGTAGTAGAATGTGGCATTTCGAACAAGTAAAATCCGTCGTTGTCAAGCAAACTCTCTTACCCCTCTGAAAGGCAAGGGGAGGTCCGGTCGCCAGCACGCGGATGGAAGCAGTCCCTCTACAATCCCCGGCTCCGTCACCCCGCCTGGCTGATTCTGCCGCCGGTCCGCCCTACCCGCTTGCGCGCAAACATTTGTCTTTGTATCTGCTCGCCTGCGCCACGTACCTCTATTTGCTTCTGTTCATCCCACCCTGGACCCCCGTCTGGACGGGCTATATGGACGGGATCGTTTTTCTCAATGGGGGCCGCCGTATGCTGACGGGAGAGCTCCCCTATCGAGACTATTTTCAGTTCGTTACGCCTGGTACAGATGTGTTTTTCTGGGCGTGCTTCAAGCTCCTTGGCGTACACCTCTGGGTTGGCAACCTTGCATTGTTGCTCATGGGGATAGGCTTTGCCTGGTTGAGCGTGGTGATTGGGCGTCACCTTCTGGCCGAGCCCTTGGTCTACCTCCCCGGCGCTCTGTTTCTATTGTTCGGATACGGCGGGTCTCCCGATCCCACTCACCATTGGTTCAGCGGCTTGGCGGCAACCGGAGCGCTCGCCGTCATTGTTGGGAAGAGGGATCTGGACCGGTTGGCCATCATGGGGGCCCTGTGTGCCCTGGCGGCGACTTTCACTCAGACTCTTGGGTGTTCCGCATTTTGCGGTTTCGCGATGTTCCTGTTTTGGGAGGGGCGGCGGGAGAAGAAACCGTGGAGAATCTTGTGGGTGGAACAAGCTTGTCTGCTCCTGGCGTTCTTGGGCACCTTGGTCGCAGCGAACCTCTACTTCGTCTGGAAAGCGGGCCTTTACAGATTCGTGCAGTGCACCCTGGTTTTTCTGGCCAAGTTTGCACCCGCGGAACGGACCTACAACAGTTGGCGGGTCCTATACTTGCGCTTAATGGGACCCTCCCTATGGCCGGATCTGAGGGAAATTCCTGCTTGGCTGGTCGCCCAGTGTGTCGTTCCGGCAGTCTATCTTTGCTGTTTCGTCCGCCAGCTTCTGGCCTCGCGGACGCGTGTTAAGAAAACCAACGACATCCCTCTGTTCATTGCCTTCATGGGGTTTTGGCTCTATCTCGCCGTCGCCCTGTCGCCGGCTCGATATCGCATATTTCCCGGCGCTGTTCCGGCAATGATCCTTCTTTGCTGGCTGGTGAGGTCGCGTGGCAGGCTGGACCGCGTCCTGCGGTGGATGTTGTGGGTGGGGGTGCTCTTGCTCGCCATGGGTTCCGTCGCATTTCGCCAAACCCGCCCGCGGTTCGTTCTGCAGGCTCTGACCGGGCCGGTGGCCTTTGAGCGCCAGGCCGATTTTCAAGAGTTTGAGTGGGTGAGACTGCACACCCGGCCTTCACAGTATTTCTTCCATTGGCATCGCGCTTGGTTCAATTTCCTTTTCGACCTCCGTGACCCGGCCGAAATCTTCTGGTTAACCAACACTGACTTCACGCGACCTGAACAAGTTGCGAACTTGATTCGTGGGTTGGATCAGCACCATGTCCACTACGTCGTGTGGTGCCCCACACGGCTGGATTTTCATTTGCCATGGAATGACCTCTCGGGCGATCACCTGGAGCCCTTGCGCGGGTACTTGCATGCCAAATACCGGCTGGCCAAAATCTTTAGCACCGGTGATGACATCTGGGAAAGGAACGAGCTCCCATAAGCGCTTGCTCCGGAGCATTCGTCACGGACTTTGACGGGATTGGAGAGGTGCAATCCCTCGCGGCCTCCGCAGTTGCCCGAGAAACAATCCTAAAGCAACTCCTCATCGGTCGCCATCACCCCTCGGTGCCGGTTGGACTCGATCGAAGAAAGTGGGGCAGACGCGGGGTGATGAACTGAAAACGCCGCCCGATAATCATTTTGAGAAGCAGATGATCGGTACTCCGCGTAACGCCCACGCCCATTCCGAGGTTAAATTCCCAGTTCGGGCCGAAATCATAGTCGATCGTGGGCACGATCTGTTGTTGCTGCATATACAGAGGGTCAAATCCGGTGATAGGGCCTAGCGATCCATAGTATTCAAGGCCCGCGCTGAGTTTTCGGGACACCGAGTAGGCTACCTTGAAATTGGGAGAGAAGCCGACGCCTGAAGATACACCTGGCCCGTGAAACGACCGCTCGAGAGCAGGATTAAAACCCACGTACCAGGAATGCCACTGCTTGTCCACGATGGGACGAATTTCCCAGGTCCAGGTATCCGCAGAGAAACCTGGCCGCTGGTAGCCAATTTCCGTCGAAAGGCTCAATCCCACCGGCCAATGCCATTTCTCCGGAACGCGAACTCGGGGACGGATGTGATCCCCAACCCATTGATAGCCCTGGTTCGGCCCGTAACTTGTGAAGATGTAGAATCCTGTTTCAAACCAATCCGTCCAGCCCTGCGTGATCTCAATCGTTTCGTGTATTTGATGCTCATCCGGAAGCACACCCTGGGAGATTGTTTTGAAACCCTCGATCGTGAGATTACTGTGTAGTTCGACCATGGTGTGTCCCGCCGCAACCGTGTCAGATCCATAAACCTGAATCTCGTAGTTATCTTGCGCAGAAAGGGGAAGAGCCGCTAGCGCTGCTAACAGAACGAACTGAATCCCTTTCCGTAGGGTCGGCATTATAGACGCTTCCGTTACTATCTGGCTGCTTCGTCCTGAGGTTACTGCGGGAATTTTATCGGGAGAATCATTCCCACTGCGATCGAGGCCCTCCCGGCTCATGTCAGGAAGAGACCGGGCCTCGATCAGATGCTAACAAGGATTTCCCTCCCCGCTACGAAACACAGTTTACAACGGTTTTCGACCTCACGGGGTTGTGGGTAGTGGGTCACTTTGGTTTTTTGNNTATGACCGCCGGCTTTTGATTCAATAGATTCCGGCGCTCATAGAGCGCCGCTACAGCAAACTGACCCACTACCGCATAGCGGACTCCCCGGGCAGCTTGAGCCTGCCGCGAGTCGTATGTTGGGGAGGTAGCTATTACGCTGTGAACTTGTATCAAGGGGAGAGGATCAAACTCCTGACGTCTCGCAGTAGGTTGCCAGCTCTAACCGGTTGGAGTGAAGTGCCCCGGGAAGAAAAAGGGGCGCCACTGCACGCGCCCCTTTTCACCGTTCCAGGTTGTCCTCAACCCCCAGAACGGCCCCAACCTTCAGCTCCGCATGTTTTTGCCGGTAGTGTCAGCAGTTCCCGGCACCGGCCACACAGGTTTGATGGGCACTGGTCCCATGGCGTATTCCGTGGGCCCCAGGTGCTCTTGCGATTCCATAATCTGGTCCCACGTCACTTCCTTGCCCGTATAGGCGGCGGTCCTCCCCATGATGGCCGTGAGGGTTGACTTGGCGACGTTCTCCGCCTCGTTAACAGGCTTGTTCGTGCGGATGGCCGTGACGAGGTCGACGTGCTCCTGCTTGTAGGGATCCACTTTCGTCACGCCGGCCTCCTGCCCTTCTTCCTGATACACCCACACCACTTTACCGTCCCGATCGTAAATGGTGTTCTTGCAGTTCGTGTAACCTTCCGATCCCACGACATATTCGGACACGTCGTTGGTGCAGCCGTCGATTTGACGGCACATGCTTTCCAGCCGCGTACCGTTCCCGTAAGTGAACTGGATGTTGAAACAGTCAAACTGATCGCCCGTCACGCGCCGCGCCCGGCCGCCCGCTCCCAGCGCCTTCGCGGGATACATGCCGGTGAACCAGGCAATGGTGTCCAGGTTGTGGACGTGCTGTTCCACAATGTGNNTTCGGTGCGTACCACAACTGGCTCTGGTTCCAGCGGCAGCTCGCCCCCATGATTTTGCCGATGGCGCCGTTCGCAACGCGGTTGTAAGTCTCCTGGTAGGCGCGGGAGTGCCGGCGCTGGGTCCCGGTCACCACGCTAAGGCCATAAGTTTTCGCCTTCTCACCCGCCGCAATCACGGCGCGGATTCCAGGGGCGTCAACGCCCACCGGCTTCTCGATGAAACAATGCTTCTTGGCCTCCACGGCGGCGTCGAAGTGAATGGGCCGGAAGTGCGGGGGCGTGGCCATCAGCACGACGTCCACATCCTGCTCCAGCACCTTCTTGTAAGCGTCGAAACCCACGAAGCAATGATCGTCCGCGATCTCTTGCTTGTAATCCTTGTTCAGTACCCCGCGACAAGTGGCCAGGTGGTCCGGGAGCACATCAGCCAGCGCGATGATCTTCAGATTTGGCCCGGCGGCCAGAAAATCTCTCGCCGCCCCTGTACCACGCTCTCCGCAACCGATCAATCCAACTTTCAGGGGTGAACCATCCGGAGCCACATCCACAAAATTCAGTTTCGGGACCTCCTTTTTGCAGCCCACGATCAGGGCCCCGGCGCTCGCCACAGCGACCGCCCCGATAAAATTGCGCCGGTTAAGATCGACCTTTTTCTCCTCGCTCATGCTTTTTCCTCCTTATGAATTCAAATGGATATCACAAGTCCTCTGCCTCCCGCTCATCTTTCCTCAAAGTGTTTACCGGCCGGTCCCTCCTCCGCCTTAGCGCCCGGTAGTGTCTGAGTTTGAAACAGACAGGCCTCAACCTTGTTCCCCGAAGGGGAACAACATCATTAGCCGTAGGTGAAACCTACGGAAAGGAAACCCGGGAAATTAGGTTCGGGCCCTGAAGGGGCCGAACCGTTCGACCCCGTCAGGGTCGAAGGGATTCTTTTCATTGCCGTCCCAATCCGTAGGTTTCACCTACGGCTAATGATTTTCCTCCCCTTCGGGGAGGCGGAAGAAACCAAGCTCAGGCGCCTTCCGTTGCATCCACTTGCGCTTGTCCTCGGCCGAATCGGGGCTCGCGGCCTCATTTTAGCGCTTATGCCTCCTTCGCCTTAGCGCCCCCTGGGGCCTTCCACCTTTTCATCCACTTCGCGCACCAGACGGAAGCCCACGTCCGAGCAGTCAGAATACCACCACACGCTCTTGGGAATCTGTGGGTCAGTCAGCATCCAGTCGTCGTTCCGGGTGTGGTCACGGGCTGCGCAGCGCAGGTCCGCCCCGTCCGAGCGGTAAGACCCTCCGCGCACCACGTATTCCTTGCCGGCGGCCGGTCCGCGCGGATTCAACACTTCCCCCGCGACCGCCGCATAGGCATCCGGCGCGTACCAGTCCAGGCAGAACTCGCGCACGTTGCCCAGCATATTCAGCAATCCCCACGGATTCGGTTTGGTCCCTTCCGCGGGATGGGTCTTGCTGCCGGCGTTCTGGAGGTACCAGGCGAAATCACCCAGGGGCGAGATGCGAACCCCCAGGATGTGATTCAGCCACCGCCGAGTCGTGAACCGCGCGGGATCGCCGTCAAAGAAGTAAGGATGGGTCGTTCCGGCGCGGGCGGCGTACTCCCACTCCGCCTCCGTGGGCAGGCGGTACTTCTTCCCGGTCACCGACGACAGCCACTCGCAATACTTCTCCGCCGCGTGGTGGGTCATGGTGATGGCGGGCCGCGAGCCGCGTCCCCATCCCTGGTCGGGAGAGCCATAGGGTGGAGTGGGGCCGGTTACGGCGTCGGGATTTCCAGGATTCGCGCTGTCGCGGGCGCGGGTCTTGCTGCCTCGCTGCGCGAGGTACACTTCGTATTCCCGCCAGCTCACCTCCACCCGCCCCATCCAGAACGGGCTGAGCTTCACCGGGTGCACGGGACCTTCGTCGGGGCGGCGATAGGCCTCATTCGGGGGACTGCCCATCTGGAAGGTCCCGCCGGGCACCGCAACCATGCGGAACTTCACCTCCGATCCCGGAATCTCCTCGCTGTAGTTAGAGAATCCCTGGGGATTCCCGGGAAAGGTTCTGTCCAGTTCGCGGTCATTCTTCTCCGCCACATCCTCCGTGGCTTCCGCTTTCTTCCCTCGGTAATGGCCCGTGTGCAGATGGCAGTTGATGCACCGCATCCTGGCTTGGGAGCGCTGATAGTGCAGGTGGCCGTCCACGCCCTTCTTGGAGAGCCCCGCGCTGAAAAGGTTCTGGTGGCACTTCATGCACGCCGAGTCATAGGTAAACGTGGCGGCATGCTCGAGGGACTGTTTTGTTTGCCAGTCGATCTTGGCAACGTCCTTGAAAGTTTTGCCATAGAAATCCTGCAGACCCAGCCGCGCCTTTTCCGTGTAAAACTCCGCTCCGCCGGCGGGCAGATGGCAATCCGTGCAGTGCGCCACCACGCCGCTCTTGGTGCTGAAATGCGGGGACTTGATCCAGGTCTGGGTGGCCTCAGGATGCGAATGACACGCCTGGTCGCAGTACCTGTCGGAGGAGGTATATTCCACACCCGCCCGGCCTGCCAGCAGAAGAGTGAATCCCAGCAACAGGCCGAAGACAATAAGAGCGGACGACTTTCGCCTGGAAAACGCTTCTCGAAATCGATGCAGGAAAATAGACACGTTCTGACCCTATCGGCCTCGCTTTCCCGGTTCGTTACAGGCCTGCGGAAATCCGCGGGAAGAATAGTATTCCCACCCGCGCGGCGACTGGCGCACCAAGTAAGCTGAGGCGCCCTCCACGGACTCCGCGGCGCGCAAGCCTGCCTCGGGCGGCATCACGGAGAGGGCCGTGGCGAGGCCGTCCGACGTGGTTCCGTTGCGGGCAATTACGGTTGAGCTGGCCGCGCCCTCCAAACCCATGCCCGTGGCCGGATCAATGATGTGCGAAAAACGTCGGCCGTGGATGTCTGCAAATTGGTGGGAATTTCCAGAGGTGGAGATGCCGACGTCGTGAAGCAGCAACCTACAAGGCCGCCGGCCGCTCGCGGTATCCGGGGAGTCCACGACGACGGCCCAACCGGGTTGTCCGGGGGGCGGAGCGCCAATCCTCAGGTCGCCTCCAGCCCCCACCAGTGCCCGGTTGATGCCGCGTGAACCCAACAGCGCCAGGGCTTGGTCTGCCGCATAACCCTTGGCGATGGCGCCCACATCCAGCTTCATGTCGCGACGCTTCAAGAAGACTGTCCTATTCTGCGCATCCAACTCGATGTTTCGATAGCCAACCGCCGCCTTCGCCCGCGCCAGCGCTGCCGCATCCGGCATCACCTGCGTGCGCCGCGCCTCACGCCAGAGCTCGACCACCGGGC